>NZ_VOYP01000001.1:0-172460 GCF_013420235.1 Acinetobacter sp. YH01022
AGCAACATCCAGTGCTTGAATCCAAAGGTATTCTAAAAGATGAAACCATTCAGCTGAATAGCGCACATGCCCTAAAAAGAAAAGCCCCAGTGTTAAGAAGAATTGAATATAGAGATCAGCAAAGTGGAAAGCACTTTAGCTTTCTCAGCAATAACTTTCATTTAGCCGCCTCCACCATTGCGGCGATTTATAAAGATCGTTGGAAAGTTGAGCTGTTCTTTAAGGCGATTAAGCAGAATCTCAAATTAAAAGCGTTTCTAGGCCGCAGCAGGAACGCAATTCAGACACAAATCTGGATTGCGATGATCGCCTATTTATTGGTGAGTTTCGCTCAACATTTAGGGAAAACAGGTTGGACAGTTCAACGTTTACTCAGAATAATTCAAGTGAATTTGTTTGAAAGAAGAACTTTAAAAGCTTTATTTTCACCCGATAAAATACCCATAAAACAAGAGGAAGCTCAAATGAGCTTCCTCTTGTGAAAAATTGTGGGACAGCAATGGCGAATATGCCCCTTTCATGTCATTTCAGGACTTATTTTTGTAACAGGACTCAGGTATATTGGCAAAAAAATAAACGGTAGTCCCTACTATGCTTCCAGCTATCAAAATGCCGATAAAATTTGAATGTCGCTCTTGCCAAACGGTTTACATGCAGAAATATAGCGCAGATGCTATTTTGACGTCTTACCCTAAATGTCCACATTGTCAGCAACCCGGTCAACTTCAGGGCACGATTGAAATGCAGGATCTATTCAAACATCCTATTATTATGGCTAACTACTATTGGAAAGATACATTACAACGCTTTCAACGCTCATAATTGAGCAAATGTCCTTATACTATAAAGCTTGAACACTAAAAATACAGCGCATTTAAATGCGCTGTATTTTTAATTGCAATTCTTGCATTGCCAGCAATATTATCTTCAGCTTTATCAACAAGAAAATCATCACTATTCTGCCCGCCCTGTCTGCCATCAAAATGGCTTATTATTGGGTTTGGCAGAAAAGGAAGATTTTCTGCAACATCCTTTCATTTTTGTATCGAGCTATATCAGACAGACATTGCATAGGCTAAGCAAATAACACTGGCCAAACCTAAAGCAAGACCGCATGCAGTTGCAGGTTTTAATTTTTCTTTAAACAGAATTAAGCCACTTAAAGCTCCCAGCAGCACCACAAGAATGTTCATGCCTGCAAACACAATTGCAGGTGTGTCTTTTAATAATATGTGTGCCTTGACATACAGGGCTATATTGGCAAAATTTAAAACTCCCAGCCCCAATCCAGCCAGAATATTTCGACTACTGCCTGCTGTTTTCGTGGTCATGCCAATATAAGCCAACGACAAGATGAAGGCACAGATAAACATCAAGTTTAGTGCTACAGCAAACTGCACTCCCAAGCCAGTGGTGTACTTGAGCAATACATCAATCAGCGCATAGCCACACCAGACCAATGCCAGATAAAGCAAGCCTTGCTTTGAAAATGGCTGCCCTTGCGCTGCTGCTTGATGTGAAAATAAAATACTGAGTACGGCGGAAATCCCTAATCCGATTCCGATTATTTTTAAGGTATTAAACTGTTCCTGAAAAATAAAGAATGCTGCCAACAGAGACAAAACCACCGATAAACGCTGGGCAATTTCCGTTTTGATAATACCGGCATATTGCAGTGATTTCGCCAAGCACAGGAAAATACTCGGTAGTAATACACCCAGCGCCACAATCAGCCACCACGGCGTATCGATAACTGATATGTGCTGTAAATCGGGCTTAAACCATAAAAAACAGAGTACACTTGCAGAGGCATAGTTCCAGACAATCATCTGCAAGGCATCAAAACCATTAGCCTTGCATAATTTAAACAACATTGAGATGACGACACTACAGCATGCTGCAGCCAATATAAGTTCCATCTTTTGCCTTATTTTCCCTATTTATCATGCTTTAGGAATGAGATACAGAAAAGCCCACAATAGATGTGGGCTTTTGATTATAGATAATCTTTAACGATTATTTATAACGATTCACCATTTTCTCTAAAGAAATTGGACGAATCTTGTCTGCATGACCTGCAGTACCAAATGCTGTATAACGATCTACACAAATTTGTTTCATTGCAACAATAGTTTCTGCAAAGAATTTACGTGGATCGAATTCGCTTGGTTTTTCCGCCATCATGCGGCGCATTGCACCAGTCGATGCCAAACGCAAGTCCGTGTCGATATTGATTTTACGAACACCGTGTTTGATTGCTTCAACCAGTTGTTCAACAGGCACACCATAAGTTTCCTTGATGTCGCCGCCAAATTCATTGATTACAGCCAACCATTCTTGAGGTACAGAACTTGAACCGTGCATGACAAGATGGGTATTTGGTAATGCCGCATGAATTTCTTTAATACGGTCAATTGCCAAGATGTCGCCTGTAGGTGGACGCGTGAATTTGTATGCACCATGTGAAGTACCTACGGCAATCGCCAAGGCATCTACATCGGTATCAGCAACAAACGAACGTGCTTCTTCAACTGAAGTAAGCAGTTGAGAATGGTCAAGCACACCTTCTGCACCTACGCCATCTTCTTCACCCGCCATACCTGTTTCAAGGCTACCCAGGCAACCAATTTCACCTTCAACTGAAACGCCACAGGCATGTGCCATTTGAACAGTACGGCGAGTCACGTCTACGTTGTATTCATATGAAGTTGGTGTTTTACCATCTTCACCCAAAGAACCATCCATCATTACTGATGAGAAGCCCAACTGGATAGAACGCTGACATACGTCAGGGCTGGTACCGTGGTCTTGATGCATTACCACTGGAATGTGTGGCCATTCTTCAATTGCAGCTAAAATCAGGTGACGTAAGAATGGAGCACCTGCATATTTACGAGCACCCGCAGATGCCTGCACAATGACAGGTGAATTTGTTTCGTCTGCGGCCAACATAATTGCACGCATTTGTTCTAAGTTGTTTACATTGAACGCTGGTACGCCGTAGTTGTGTTCTGCAGCGTGATCCAAGAGCTGGCGCATCGAGATTAGAGCCATAATATCCTCCCAGGTGATGCGCCATATTCTACATGCTGAATCATTTCAATTCAGCAACAAAACACACTATTTCAAAAAAAATCCCTGCTTATGCAGGGACTTTTAAATAAAAAACTACAAACTTATTGAGCAGTTGCTGTAGAGGCAGCATCATCTGTAGCGGCAGTCGCTTCATCTGCTGGTGCATTTGCCACTTCAGCAGGTACATCAGTATTTTTTTCATCCAGGACAGGCTTATCCAGTGCATCAATCGCTTTTTGCTGTTCTGGAGTCGTTTGCTCCTCTACTGCTGCTGAAGCGGCAGTTTCAGTTTTAGGTGCTTCATCTTTCTTGGCACAGGCAGTCAAAGCCAAAGGTAAAATCACAAGTGCTGCAAGTGTTAATTTCAGGTTCATCACATTTTCCTACGACAGGAGATTTAATGACCGGAATTTTATTGCAGATATATTGCATTTTTATGACCAAAAAATGAATCACTCAAATGAAAAGGCATGAAAAAAGGCTGACCGAAGTCAACCTTTGATACTTTTAAAAGAATGTATTAAGCGCGTTCTAAAAGCACAGCAACCGCTGGAAGGGTTTTGCCCTCAACAAATTCAAGGAATGCACCACCACCCGTAGAGATATAACCGATCTTGTCTGCAACGTCGTATTTATCAATCGCAGCTAAAGTATCGCCACCACCTGCAATAGAGAAACCATCAGATTCTGCAATTGCTAAAGAGAGTGCTTTCGTACCTTCACCGAACTGATCTACTTCAAATACGCCAACAGGACCATTCCAGAGAATCGTTTTTGATGTTTTCAGGATTTCAGCAAATGCTTTCGCAGTTTCTGGACCCACATCCAAAATCATGTCGTTGTCTGCAACATCTTCCACTTTTTTTACTACAGCTTTAGCCGCAGCCAATGAACCGAGGAAATCATCAAAGTTAATTTCAGCAGCATCTGCAACCACAACGTCAGTTGGAAGCGGTACAGAAACTTTTGCTGCGATCGCTTTTGCAGTATCGATCAAATCATTTTCGCAAAGTGATTTACCCACGTTGTAACCAGCCGCAGCCAGGAAGGTATTGGCAATACCGCCACCTACGATAATTTGATCGCAAATATCTGAAAGTGAAGTGAGTACATCAAGCTTAGTTGATACTTTAGAACCCGCAACAATCGCAACCATTGGTTTTTCAGGGGTTTTAAGTGCACGACCCAAAGCATCCAATTCTGCTGCAAGTAAAGGACCCGCAGCCGCTACTTTTGCAAAACGCGCCACGCCTTCAGTTGACGCTTCTGCACGGTGTGCAGTACCAAATGCATCCATCACAAATACATCGCAAAGCGCAGCATATTTTTGTGCAAGTTCAGGGTTGTTTTTCTTTTCCCCAACATTGAAACGGCAGTTTTCAAGAAGTACCACTTGACCAGCTGCAACTTCAACACCATCTAAATAATCAGTGAAAAGTTTGACTTCCTGGCCCAAAGCTTCAGTTAAGTACGCTGCAACTGGCGCCAAAGATTGTTCAGGTTTTGGCTCACCTTCAACTGGACGACCAAGGTGTGAATAAACCATGACTGCTGCACCTTTTTCCAAAGCCGCTTTAATGGTTGGCAATGCTGCGCGTAAACGTGCATCACTGGTAATTACACCGTTTTTAACAGGAACGTTTAAATCTTCACGAATTAGTACACGCTTACCTGCCAAATCCAGGTCAGTCATACGCTGAAAGTTCATGTATAGCTCACTTTATAGATATAAAAAACGCCCCGATTTTAAATGATTATGTAGAAAAAGGTTAGCATCTTTTGCAGAAAAGCTGTCGAAAGGCAAAGTTTTGATTATTATAGTCAAAAGCCACATCATGATTTAGAGCTTATGTCTATTCACCCAGATCCAAATATCAATCGTTTAAATGTTTTAGGCGAACCCTTGGCAAGCTGTTGCTACTCTCCTATTACCGGTTATTTTCGTAACGGCTTTTGTCATACGGCGACCACAGATCTAGGTCAGCATACGATGTGTGCACAAATGACCGCTGAGTTTCTTAATTTTTCGCAAAAAGTAGGTAATGACCTGATCACACCTCTTCCAGAAGTCGATTTCCCAGGTCTAGAACCGGGTGATTTCTGGTGCATTTGTGTAACCCGTTGGGTTGAAGCATATCAGGCTGGTATTGCTCCGCCTATTAAAATACAAGCTTGCCATCAAGCTGTGCTCTCATATGTTCCGCTTGATGTGCTCATGGAATATGCAGTGTAATGAATACTCCCAACATTATTTTGGCTTCAAGCAGTCAAACCCGTAAAGAGCTGATGAATCGTCTCCGTATCGACTATCAGAGCTTGGTACCAGATATCGATGAATCCCCACGGGGCGAAGACCATGCAGATGAACTGGCGAAACGGCTGGCTTTTGAAAAGGCCAACGTTATTGCCGAACAATATCCCGATGCTATTGTGATTGGTTCCGATCAGGTGGCGTGGCGTGAAGGGGCACCCGATATTTTTATTGGCAAACCGTTAACTGTGGAAAAAGCCATCAAACAGTTACAGGCCAATTCGGACAAAATCGTTTATTTCAGTACCGCCCTCAGCGTACAGCAAAAATCGACGGGATTTGAACAGACTCTGGTTGAACATTATAAAGTGAAATTCCGCAAACTGGGTTTGTCCGAAATTGAACGTTATATTGAAGTCGATCAACCTTTAATGTGTGCAGGCAGTTTTAAGTGTGAAAGTCTCGGCATTAGTCTGTTTGAACAGATGACCGGGCAAGATCAAACCACTTTGATGGGTATGCCGATGATTCAGCTTTGTCATATCCTGCGTCAGTTGAATGTGTTAGTACCCTAGCTCAAATTCTGCTTAAGCCAATCCTTCCATGTTGAATGGTTGGCTTATTTGAGGGTTCCACCCTCCTTGTTCAAGCTTTTCCTGTCCATGATTCATGGCTAGCATTGCGCTATTATCAATTTCAAAACTTCCCACACTACTTCACTCCCATAACGCAGACTAAGGAATCTCCCCCAACTGATTTACAACTTGCTCTCACCTGCAACTCCATAGACAATAAGCATAAATTTATAGGTGCTTTATCTTATGTCCCAGCCTCTAGACGTGCTTGGCGGAATTACCGCCGAACAATTCCTTGCCGAATACTGGCAAAAAAAACCATTACTGGTTCGTAACGCTCTCCCTGAAATTGCAGGCCTTTTAGAACCTCATGATGTTATGGAACTGGCGCTAGATGAAAATGTCACTGCCCGCTTAATCAAGCAAAAAGATAAAGACCCAAATCAATGGTCAGTGAAGTCTTCACCTTTGATTAAAGCAGACTTTCAGAAGATGCCTAAGCTTTGGACTCTACTGGTTCAGGCCGTAGACCATTATTCATTTGATCTCGCTGAACTGTGGAAGAAATTTCCCTTCATTCCGCTGTGGCGTCGTGATGACATCATGGTGTCTTATGCGCCTAAAGGTGGATCTGTCGGCAAGCACTTCGATTTTTATGACGTGTTCCTGGTACAAGGTTATGGTCATCGCCGCTGGCAATTGGGACAAATGTGTGATGCAGATACTGACTTCGTTGCAGGACAACCTTTAAAATTACTTCCTGACATGGACGTGAATTTTGATGAGGTGCTTGCTCCCGGTGATCTACTATATGTACCGCCTGGTTTATCACACTACGGCGTAGCGGAAGATGACTGCCTGACTTTTTCTTTCGGTTTCCGCATGCCGAACGTGGCAGAAATGATGGATCGCGTCAGTGACAAATTCGCAGACGATCAGTTGCTTAAAAATCCATTAAAAGACATTCTGCGTGACAAGATCAGCCCGATTGGTCAAATTACCCAAAATGAGCTGGAGTATTTAAAAACTGAACTTTTGGCACAATTGCAAAATCCAGCTGTACTTGAGGATGCCCTGATGAGCCTGATGTCAGAAGCGAAATATCCGGAAAATATTCCAGAGGCGGAAGCCATTGGTACAGGTGATCTGGAAGAAGCTTTGGATCAGGGCTATTCACTCATGCTCGAGCCGGCATCTCGCCTGCTTTATACTGAAGCTGAAGGTGAGTTGCTATTTTGGGCAAATGGTGAAGGCATTTGTATCTCCGAAGTTTTTGCCCCAATTTTAAAACAATTGGCTGACGGCGGTTCGGTATTACTCGATGACAATTTATATGATCCAGATATTCTCGAAGACATTGTGAATTTGCTCAATGAATCTATTCTGATGCTGTTGCCTGCAGAAGATGAAGAATAAATAAAGCTACAAAATGGGGAAAATAATATTTTCCCCATTTTTATATTTTAAAAAATTTATATTTATTTCTTCTCAAGATCAGCAGAAAAAATAATTCACTCATTTTAATTTCTTCCAATTTTATAAAATGATGAAATAGCAACCGACATTTAAAAAGCAAAAAAAATTTAATTGCTTATTTCAGCTGAACAATCGCCTGAATGATGGTGCAACCCGGTTCAGAAGATAATTTAAACTCGCCGCCCATACGCTCCAAACGCATTTTCATACTGCGCATGCCAATACTTAATCCCTGTTGCACTACACTATCTGCATCAAAACCGACACCGTCATCTTCTATACTCAAAATAAACTGGTTTTCTCGAATATAGACCATCGCTATTTTTACCTGCCTGGCCTGACTATGTTTAATAATATTGATCAGGCTTTCTTCCAGTACCCGAATCAAGGTGAGACACTGTAAAGCACTCGGCACGGCTTGCCATTCCTGCGGAAAAATCCATTTAGAACGAATATCCAGTTCATCCATAAGCTGACTAAAACGATGCCTAACGGGTGCCACCCACAGTATGGGATTAACTGGAATTTTATTATCTGCAGATGAACCACTATCGATAATTTGCCTAAGGTCATCTCTTAGTAATTTAAGCATCGATAAAAATTGCTTGTTGGAAATATCATGCGTACTTTGATCCACTAAAATCATCGAGCGAACCAATGATGCGCCCAAACCATCATGTAAATCATGGGATAAATTGATTCTTTCTTGTAGCTTGACATTTTTAAGCTCTAATTGATGTTTTTCATTCAAACTGGAGCTTAAATCATTACTGACCTGCTGAACTTTCATTTCTAGCTGGGCATTAAATGTTTCAATTTTTTTAACATTACGTGCCAATCTTGAACCTAATATAATTACCATAAAAAAGGTGATAATCGGTCCGGTATAGGGAGATAATGGTCGAACATCCTTTACAACCACCTCTCCCGATAATAATAAAAGGTCGAATATCATAAAAATGACAATAGCGCTTAGGCAAATGGCTAAAAAGATATAATCTGTTCTTTTAGATTGAATTGCGTAATAACAGGCATATAGATAACCGATAATAAACAGTCCAACATAGATTAAAAATATCAGCGCAAAAACCCAATAAGCTGACTGCTGCGGGGTTAGAAAAATACCTGCAATAATCAGTCCCGTAATTCCCCAAACAACTGTCTCAACTTTAATAAAGCGCTTTTGGATAAACCTGAATGAATAAATACAGAAACTTACAACATAAAGAATAAAAAAAGCCAAATTGGCCTGTGCTGCAATTAGTGTATTTGGATAGGGAAATGTTTCTGTAGTCAACATATTGGAAATAAATAGCACCCATAACAAGGAACTTAAGGCAAACCATCCAAAAGTAGTTTCTTTTCGCCGCGATAACCAGATAACAAAACAGATCACCCCAAACGTAATGGATAAAATAAGATTAATTTGAAATAAAGTTCTGCGATTCCATATCTGACTTTGATATGACTCGTAATTGTTTTGTACATTATTAAAAGCAATCTGACCAATACCCGAAGACTGGAAAGCAAAGCCATTCACATAAATTAAAATTTCATTTTCGCCGCTGTTTAATCCCGATATTGGTAAAATCCAGTAACGCGGCATATTCCAGCTTTTTGACAGTGGTTCTTGTAAATGCTTATCTCTCCAGAGTAAATCACCATTCAAAAAGACTGCGCCGGCAGAATTAATATAATCAATTGAAAAAGCAATCGGCTCGGCAAGTCTAGCCTGATTCTGACAGGACCAGCTCCATTGAATTTTGTACCACGCTGCTCCGTTATAATTTTTCCAGCGTTTTTGCCACTGATCGGGTAAATTTACAGACTCCCAGCCCTGTCGGGGTAAAACTGTGACTGAACTGGTTTTGACAGTATCAATAGAATGAATGTGTACTGCACATTGTGCATTAATATTTTCAATTATTTCGGCAGAACTGACTTGACTCAGCAGGCTAAGAACAAGAATAAAAAAATAATGCACAATCAATGACTTCATAGAATCCCTAAGGATCTTGCTGCACTCACGGCCTTTGTTCTTTTGGTCACCGACAATTTACGGTATATGTGCTTGATATGACTTTCAACAGTATATTTAGAAACAAACAATTGTTCAGCGATTTCCCGGTTACTCATTCCTTGAGCGACCAGATTTAGAATCTCAGTTTCCCGGCTGGTTAACAGCTCCATATCTGCATCTATGATTTTCTGATCAGCTACTGCCGGTATAACCGCAGCTGATATCTGTTTCAAAATTTCTTGAGCAATAAAAGGGTCTATCGGCGCACCGCCACGTAAAATGCTACGAATGGATAACTTAACTTCAACATCATCACGTTCTTTCAGAACATAACCTGTCGCGCCTGCCTTGATTGCTGAAAATAAACTTTCCTGAGTACTCCAAGCCGATATCACCAAGATCATGGCATTGCTATCCTGTGCATGAAGCTTTTCAATCAGCTCTATGCCGTTACCGTCAGGCAGTCCCAAATCAACCAAAGCCAAAGAAACAGGTTGCTGCTCTATTTCTACAAAAGCCTGTTGCAAGTTTTTAGCAAAAATCAGCATATCTTTGCTATAGCCCAGTTCTGCCAATATCTTTTTTAATCGTTCTTGAATCAGCCCTTCATCTTCAACAATTAAAACTGGAACGGGTAAAATCGTTGCTAATTCTGACACACAGCACCCCCTATTATAACCGCCTACTATAGCGAAAAATACAAGCTAAACAATATCCCTAAAATCAGGTAATTTAATAACTTTTATATTAATAAACGATCAATTTTATTTACTATTACATTGTAATCAGCCAGTGTTAAGACCATAAAATACAAATTTTAAAGTTTCAATCGATGATTTAGCCATCAGTTATCCATTCAATATTCTGACTATCATACCAGGGTATAACTTACTTTAGTTTTTGCTTAAATTAATCAGATATAGGCCAAAAAAAACCGCTGTTTTAGCAGTTTCTTACTTCGGATGAGATTAGTGACCATATTGCTGGTTTAAGTATTTCACAATCTGTGCAGACTCAAACATTTTCACTCCGGTATTTGGATCAATTAAATAAGGAACCTGAATATCTCGCCCCATAATTTCAACGGTCTTTTCACGTTTACCACCCGCTAAGGGTTGATATTTTCCAGGTTTTAAACGCAATATTGCCGGCCCCATATCCTGCCAGCGCTCTTTAGCCACGTTATGATAAATATAAGGTAGCTCAAGCTCAGTTAACATTGCTCGTACCACACGGGTAAAAGGACTGGCTTCAAAACCCCATAACTCCAAAAGTTGCTCTGGTGCTGCACGATCTTTAATTTTCCGGTTAATCCAGACGCCGCATGCACCATTCACGATGGTGCCAGCTAAAGCCACGACAGGGATTTTGGGATAATGGGCAAATTTTTTCGGTGTGGTTCCCGTTCGGCCATAATGTTTAAATAAATGATTAATAATGGCTTGTGATTCATATATTTCTGTACCGGTATTTTCATCTACGAAAAATGGAAACTGTTTTTTTCCACCTTTTTCTTTGACAATTTTCCGGTATTTCTGGCCACCCTTAGGGCAAGGATAAACCTCATAATCCAGATTTAACAAGGTTAAAACCTCACGCACACGGCGACAAAATGGCGAACCCTCAAACTCATAAAGTTTCAGTGATTTTTCAGGCTGCTTGGGAAAAGCTGTACCGCTCACACCTCGTCCGCCTTCAGTCAAAGATGAAGCCAGCGCTTGTATCACTTTAATTTGATGATTCACCATTTTTATCCTTGTATCTCTGTCTTTATAAATCGACTAATTTTTCTTTTGCCACCACAATGCCGTTGTTATCGGCATAGATATAATCGCCAGAACTGACGCTTACACCACCAAAATACAAAGTTAAATCCACTTCGCCTATGCCTTTGCGATTACTTTTTTGCGGAATTGCAGCCAACGCATGTACACCCAGGTCCAGTTCGGCAATCGCATCGACATCACGTACACACCCGTAAATAATTACCCCATTCCAGTGATTTTTCACCGCTGATTCAGCAATCATATCGCCCATCAAGGCACAGCGCATAGATGCTCCACCATCCACCACAAGCACTTTACCAGTACCATCGGTTGCGAGCAGTTCTTTGACACGTGAATTATCTTCAAAACACTTTACAGTGACTGCCTGACCACCAAAACTTTTACGTGCACCATAGCTTTTAAAGAATTTTCCATCCATTGATGGGGTGACCACCTGAATTTCTTTTTCTGGATTGTCATCAAGTAAGTCACAGGTTACGAATGCTGGATTAGACACTTTTTATTTCCCTCGTTTGAAATTTTGTATGCGTAAATTATCATAAATTTCAAACTTTTCAGTCTGAGTTTGTGCAGCCTCGACCATAGTATGAGCTACTTGTACTGCTGTCACGGGCTTATATTTAAATGTATCAGGAACCCAATGCGAGAATTTTTGATACAATTTTTGCGCCATATCTTCTAAGGTGCGTTGTTCTGGTCGTTCACCGATTAATAGTGATGGGCGCAGAACAGATACATATTCCAGATTTAAGCCTTGGATATGCTGTTCCAGTTCACCTTTGACTTTATTGTAAAAAATTCTGGATTGTGCGTTTGCGCCCATGGTACTAATTAATAAATAGTGGGTCTGGGTCGATTCAAATAAATCAGCAAAATGTGCATTGATTTCATAATCAATATTATAAAAATTCTGTTTTGAACCGGCTTTTTTTAGTGTCGTGCCTAAACAGCTGAAGGCATGACTATAACCATTTACATCTTCATCGTTCAGTAACAGAAAATCCTGCAAGATAAATTGTTGTACTTTTTCCAGACTTTTAATCTGCTGATCTTCATGCCGAACCACAGCCGTTATTTTCTCACAGCTTTCAAGCTCATTGAGCTGTTTCAGCAATTCACGTCCCACTAGACCTGTTGCACCAATCACAATTACACTTTTAATTGATTTAGTCATTTTTTAATCGATCTCTATAGGTTTTACTAACGTAACAGTTTTTTTATACTTTTTATGCATCTAAAATGTTGCTGAATCAAGTCAAGACTTGACTTAACGCCATAGTTTAATCACAATATGGCACTTGTTTACGGGCTGGTGATAATTCTTCTGATGAAGGTTTTCAGTTGTAATTTCAGCCCGCCCAGACCAATCTAATTCAAGGAGTGCACGAGTGGCAAACTCTGCTCAAGCTAAAAAACGTGCTCGTCAAAACGTTAAAGCACGTAAACACAACGCAAGCTTACGTTCTATGGTTCGTACTTATCTTAAACGTACAGTAGCTGCAATCGCTGCTGGTGATTATGCTGCTGCTACAGAAGCATACAAAACTGCGGTTCCTGTAATTGACCGTATGGCTGATAAAGGTATCATCCATAAAAACAAAGCTGCTCGTCATAAGAGCCGTTTAAATGCACAAGTTAAAGCTTTAGCTAACTAAGTTGTTGCATTAAAAAAAGCCCTTTTAGGGCTTTTTTTACGTCTATAAAAAATTATTAGGTCTAAAAATAGCACCTTATAAAAACATAAGGCACTTCAAAACTTTTATTAAAAATTGTTTTTTAGGGTTACTTTATTCAGAAAGTAGTATCAAGATGACATTTTTTAAGAGCAATACTGTTTTATTTTATTTTTTCCAGGTTCTGAAACTCGCGAATCGACAACTCGTTCACTTGACCACGCCAAATCCATTTCAGTTTGGATTCTAAAAACACATCACCTTCAAACCAGACAAACAGGCCTTCCATCATTTTTGGCCAGTCTTCATGGCTAACGGTATTACGCCCAGAAATCACCGCAATAATGGCTGCCAAAATAGTATCGTGACTTACAGCCAGACTTAAACCAAAATGATCTTGCGGATGAGTGTTATAAATCAGCTCCAGCACATCGACTACACCAGTAATCGGATGTTTCATTCCAGGCAAGGCATTATTGACAAAACTGTTAATAAAACCCAAAGCACCTTGTTTCTGAAAATAAGGCCCCGCCTGTTTAATATCAAGCACAAAACTTCCCGGCTCAACCAGTAAACCTTGCTGGACAATTTCAATATGATGGGTATTTTGTACCAGCGTACTCGAATCGGCACCCTGTATCATTAAAGCAGCAGTATCGACACAGCGTTGAATCGGACTTGAAATACAGTGCTGGATGCTACGATCCGTATTATCAATTAAATAGTTACCCCATGCCTGGGCAAGCTCACGGCCTTGTTCAGTTAACTGCAAATCATAGCCTGCCAAACCCTGCCCTGTAACGACCTCGCGAATAGAATGGCGGGTAAACAGAGTGACAGGTGTTTTAGCATCAGGCAATAAATCAATCGCCTTCAGCATACTTATAGGGAGTAAATCTAACGCCATGAAGCAGCCAAAATTAAACATGGGTACATAGCATACTATAGCATGTTAATGCATCAGCTCAATGTATGTTCGCCATAAGTCCTAGGGCCTGGAATGCCAAATTTTTCATCTCGATATTACGAAATGCGATAAAACCACCATTCAGTAAACTCTCGCGCTGATTATATACAAAGGGTCTGCCTTTAAAATCTACCAGCCCGCCACCGATGCGTTCAATCAGGCATTGCCCTGCACTGGTATCCCACTCACTGGTCGGATGAAAGCGTGGGTAAATATCCACTTTACCTTCCAGCATCATGCAGAACTTATAGGCACTGCCCGCCCTAAACTCTACAATATCCACCTGCTGTTTCAGGATGTCCAGATATTCAGCATATTTAGGTTTGTTCTGACTACTTTGACTTAAACCGACCTGAACAGTTTCAGATGGCAGATCATCAACATATTGCAGCCATTGCCCCGTTGCAATTTCTAATTTTAAAGGCAGGCCATGTTTGGGACAAAAATATATCGTTTGTTCACCAGGGATGGCTAATACAGCGAAGGTGGTATGCACCCCCTCAACCAGACTCAAATTAATGGTAAATTCAGGACGTTTATGCAGAAATTCCTTGGTACCATCCAAAGGGTCAAGCAACCAGAATTTTTGCCATTGCTCACGCTCGGTATATTCACCTTCTTCAGACAACAACGAGATGTTCGGAAAAATTTTGTGTAATGCGGTCGTGATAAACTCATTAACCCGATAATCTGCCTGGGTTACGGGTGATTGATCATTTTTGTGCTCAACATCAAAAGTTTCACCTGCACAATAGGCTTGATATTCTGCTCGCAAAATTTCACATGCCTGTGTCACAATGGGAACTAACTGTAAAATCAGAGCATCTTGCGGTGCCGTAGTTGCATTAAACATAGATTACCTTCATATGCCGAATTCCTCAGAAAAACCCACCATCATCTTTGACATGGATGGTACGCTTCTCGATCTTGCTTATGATGATTTCATCTGGAATCATCAACTCCCTATTTGCTATGCAGAAAAGCATAACTGTACACTCGAACAAAGTACCCAAGCGCTATTTCAGTTTTACCAGCAATACAATCATACCTTAAATTGGTATTCCACACGCTTCTGGAGTGCAAAAGTAGGGGTTGATACATTGGCGCTGCAACAGGAATTTCAACACAAGGTAACTTTACGTCCAGGATGTATTGAACTGCTGGAATATCTTAAAGCTCATGGCTATGCCTGCTGGATTGCAACCAATGCCGATTGTGAAGGCCTGAAATTCAAACTTGAACAGACCCGGATTGCACATTACTTTGATGTCATAATCAGTAGTGAAGTGATTGGTTACGCCAAAGAAAACATCGAATTTTGGCAGAAACTCCATTCACTGCACCCCTTTCAGGTCGAACATACCTATTTTATTGATGACACTGAAAAAGTACTCAAAGGTGCAGAAAAATTTGGTATCCAGCATTTAATTACCATTGCCCAGCCCTCATCTCAAAAAGAAGTTAGGACCGAAAGTTCCTATCCCATTTTACAAGAGCTGACCGATTTAATGGTGATTTTAAAACAAGCTGAGGATCTGAAAAAATATGCCTAATTCTTCTCAACAGAACAATGTTGAAAGTATGCGTGTTGACAAATGGTTGTGGGCAGCACGTTTTTTTAAAACACGTTCAATATCCAAAGCTGCCATTGAAGGCGGTAAAGTTCATCATAACGGTGAACGGGTTAAAGTTTCCAAAGAAGTTCGTGTCGGTATGGAACTCACCATCCAGCAGGGTTTTGACCGTAAAACCGTTGTCATCAAGGCCTTATCCGCCGTTCGCGGTGCAGCACCGATTGCCCAGCAACTTTATGAAGAAACCGAAGTGAGTGTTGCAAGACGAGAGTTGATTGCCACCCAAAGAAAGTTGCATAATCTAGCCCGACCTGAACATCGGCCGAGTAAAAAAGATCGAAGACAAATCAGTAAATTCAAACAAGATAATGATCAGCAGTTCGATCAGCACTGGTCATATCATGATTAGAAGCTGTTGATATTTAAGCGTCACATTCTGTCGCATTCGACTGAATTGATATAGTACATAAGGAATGAATCTGTCACTATACTTGGGTGGAACACGTTTGAAAGCAACACATCCACTTAAGTGAATATTTTTGTGACATCGTTTTGAGGTTGTGAGATGGATGATAATAAAAGCAAGGCGCTGAATGCTGCCCTAAGCCAAATTGAAAAACAGTTTGGTAAAAATACAGTAATGCGCCTTGGTGATAATACTGTACAGGCCGTTGAAGCGGTCTCTACAGGCTCTTTAACCCTGGATATTGCTCTGGGTATTGGTGGTTTACCTAAAGGTCGTATCGTTGAAATTTACGGCCCTGAATCTTCAGGTAAAACCACCATGACTTTGCAAGCCATTGCAGAATGTCAAAAAGCGGGCGGTACATGTGCCTTCATTGATGCCGAACATGCTCTTGATCCGCAATATGCCCGCAAGTTAGGCGTAGACATCGACAATCTTTTGGTGTCACAACCGGACAATGGTGAACAGGCACTTGAAATTGCCGACATGCTGGTACGTTCTGGCGCCATTGACCTGATCGTGGTCGACTCCGTTGCAGCTCTAACCCCACGTGCGGAAATTGAAGGTGAAATGGGCGACTCGCACATGGGTCTGCAAGCCCGTTTAATGAGCCAGGCACTCCGTAAAATTACCGGTAATGCAAAACGCTCTAACTGTATGGTGATCTTCATTAACCAGATCCGTATGAAGATTGGCGTGATGTTTGGTAGCCCTGAAACCACAACGGGTGGTAATGCGCTTAAATTCTACGCTTCCGTACGCCTGGATATCCGCCGTATCGGTCAGGTGAAAGAAGGTGATGAAATCATCGGTTCGGAAACCCGCGTAAAAGTCGTGAAGAACAAGATGGCGCCTCCATTTAAAGAAGCGGTATTCCAGATTCTGTATGGTAAAGGTGTCAACCATTTAGGCGAATTGATTGACCTCGCCGTACAGCAAGAGATCATCCAAAAAGCTGGCGCATGGTATTCTTATCAGGGCGATAAAATTGGCCAAGGTAAAAACAACGTGATTCGCCATCTGGAAGAAAATCCACAAATTGCAGTGGAAGTGGAAAAACTGATTCGTGAACAGCTTCTCACCACAGGTACAACACCGGTAGAAGACAAGGATGAAGCTGAACCAGACTTTTTAGATGCTTAATTTCCAGCATAATAAAAGTTAAACTGTAAAACGCCCTACGGGGCGTTTTATATTTGATGTGATATAGACCCTTATGAGCAATCCCAAATTTCCTAATATGCTGGATTACGCAGCACTCAAGCAACAATTTGATGAGCCGCCTGGAGAATTGTCGACCTGTTCGATTCCGCCTAAAGAATCCGATGCTTTACACTTTGAAACTGACACCCAGCCCAAGCCTCAAGGCTTGACGGGCACACGCTTACGTTCCTACGCTTTTGCAGTATTGACACGTAAGGAATACTCAAAAGCGGATCTGATCGAGAAACTTGCACTTTATGCCGTGGATCGTGATGAAGTGCTAAAACTGGTGGATGAACTGGCGAGTGAAAATTATCAGAGTGATCAACGTGTAGCTGAAATGATGCTGTCAAGCCAGAAACGTAAAGGTAAAGGTCCAAACCGCATCAAGATGGCATTAAAATCAAAAAAAATTGATAGCAGTCTAATTCAAGATGAATTAAAAGAAACAGACTGGAATGAACAAGCCTATCAACTGAAAGTAAAAAAATTCGGTCTTGATGTCGAAAAAGAGCCAAAACTGAAAGCCAAACAAATACGCTTTTTGATGTATCGTGGATTTGAAATGGATGCGATTATGAAAGCGATTAGCCGAAGAGCAGAAGAAATATAAATAGCGGGAAGAAATAAAAATTATTATAAAACTGGTGGCAACCCTACCAGCAAGCCTTCGGCACATCATATTTCCACTACCGTTGCTACCTTCCGGTCCTGGCGGGGTTCGTGGAGTACAATTGCGAAGTAACCGGCAGGGCTACCATTGCAAGAACAGAGTATAGAGATTTTTAACTAACTTGCAAGTATTCCAAGCTGTTTTCCCGCAACATTACTTTTATTTGATTATTAAAAAAACAATATTGATTAAAAACAGCATTTTTGGATATTTTTTATCAGCACAATCAATTACTTTAAAACTATGACAAGATTGTAAACACATATTGCATTTCACGGGCCGGACGTTTTTAATGTCGTCATGTCTTTTAAATGGTCACACTTTAAAACCTCAGGTTTAGAAAGTACCAAAGAATACAAAATGGATGTTTTTTATGATGCTCAAACAGCATGCTTTATGTGTACTCACCTTGTTGGGTTCCACTTCACTTTATGCCAATGTCCCGATTGAATCACGCGGCTTGAGTCAAAATAACAGTATTGACCTCAGTGCTAACAATGTTGCCATTAATTCAGGTGCAACTGTTGCCAATGTGCCAACCAACCTAAATTGGCAAATCATACAAAAAAACCAGCAATTAGAAAATGACATTCGTGCATTACGCGGCAAAATTGAAGAACAGGACAACGAAATTGAAAAACTTAAACATGAACTGACCAATCGCTATACTGACCTAGACCAACGTCTGGAACTTCTGCAACAGAAAGTAGACCCAGAAAGTGCAGCTCCAGAGGAGGATAACCAACAGGATACTTCTCCCAGCAGCTCAAACAGCCAAGCCACAGTAGCATCTCATACATCCGCTAAAGAAGTGGCTCCAGCAACAGCCAAGCAAGCAGTTCCCGCCAATGCTCAGCCCTCTTCAACTGAACTTGATAAAGCAGCCTATACTGTAGCGCTGGATGCTTATAAACAAGGCGGTGCAAAAAAAGCCATTGCTCCTATGCAAAACTTTATCAAGAACAATCCCAATAGTATCTACATTAGTAATGCCTATTTCTGGCTGGCTGAATTTAATCTGGCCGTGGAACCGACCAATTATGCAGAAGCTAAAAAGAACTATAATATCGTGGTCAATCAATACCCCAATTCTGCCAAGGCATCACGTTCCCTATATCAACTCTACAATATAGCCAAAGATGTCGATCACAATATGACTCTCGCCAACCAGTTAAAAATAAAACTACAAAAAAATTATCCCAAATCTGAAGAAGCTGGATATCTGAAGAAATAAAAGACAAAAAAAGACACCTTAATAGGTGTCTTTTTTATAGCAGTATATTCGATTAACGAACAATACCACGCTTGGATTGCTCTAATGAATCAATCAATAACTGTACTTCAGGAGCTTCAGGCAACAGGTCGGTACGAATCTGCTGTATGGCCTGCTCAGTGGTTAAAGCTTCTTTATAAATCAATTTAAAGGCTTGACGTAAGGCCTGGATCACATCTTTAGACCAACCCTTACGACGCATACCTTCAACATTCATGGCAAAGGCATGCGCTGGATTACCTGAAACCATAACATAAGCAGGTACATCTTTTAAGATTAACGAAGCACCACCGATCATGCTGTAAGAATCAATTTTGCAGAATTGATGAATACCTGAGTTTCCACCCACAACCACATAATCGCCAACCTGAACATGTCCGGCAACACCAACATTATTGGCAAAAATATTATGATCGCCCACCACACAGTCATGTGCAATATGTGTATTGACCATCAATAAATTATGACTACCGATTTTGGTAAGACCTTGATCTTGAACCGTACCACGATGCAAGCTGCAATGCTCACGAATAGAGTTATGATCACCAATTTCAAGCCAGGTCTCTTCGCCAGCATATTTTAAATCCTGACAAACTTCACCCACACTCGCGAACTGGAATATTTCGTTGTTTTTCCCAATACGAGTATAACCACCAACCACTACATGTGCATGTAGCTTGGTGCCCTCACCAATGGTGACCTGTGGCCCAATAATACAATAAGGGCCAATTTGTACATCTGCAGCAATGACTGCAGATGAGTCTATAATGGCGGTTGGGTGAATTAAATCGTTATTACTCATGCCTGCTCTATTTTCTGATGCGAAACCGTAATTTCCGCGGTTGTTGCTACAACGCCATCCACTGTGGCGATACAATTATATTTGTAAATTCCACGTTTGTGCATAACCAATTCTGATTTTAATACCAATTGGTCACCAGCAACGACCTGTTTTTTAAAACGGACTTTTTCAACACCCGCAAAAAGGAACAATGATCCTGGACCAGGTTTTTCATTATTCATGATAAAACCAAGTATACCAGAGACTTGAGCTAATGCCTCAACAATCAAAACGCCTGGCATAATCGGGTAGCCCGGGAAGTGCCCCTGTAAAAACTCTTCATTGATTGAAACATTCTTATAGCCCACAATGCCATTGTCAGTCACATCTACAATGCGATCGACCAATAAGAATGGATAGCGGTGAGGTAAATATTCACGAATTTGTTGAATGTGCATTGGCAATTCAGGTTTCGTAAATGCAGGAGTATTCGACTCAGTCATCATATCTATTTACGCTTAAAAGTTGATTCAAGGGACTCGATTTGAGCCTGTATATGATCAAGCCGTTTAAGTAACTGGGTCAATGGCACATCTGCTAATTGTTTAAAGCGTACTGCAGCCCGTTTCCAGTGCAAACTTTCCAGCATTGGTGTACCAGAAGAATAGCTCCCTGCCTCAGAAATACTTTTTGTGACCATTGACATACCGGTAATTGTGACATTGTCGGCAATATTAATGTGACCTACCACCCCCACTGCTCCAGCCAGTACACAGTTTTTGCCAATTGTTGTGCTACCTGCTATACCACATTTCGCAGCAAGTGCTGTATTTGCACCAATTTTTACGTTATGGGCAATTTGCACAAGGTTATCAATAATGACACCATCTTCCAGAATAGTATCATCGAGTGCACCACGGTCAATGCTGCAATTTGATCCAATTCTGACGTCATTTCCGATTTTAACTGAACCCAATTGTGCAATACGATGCCATTTACCTTGGTAAGGAGCAAAACCAAAGCCTTCTCCCCCAATCACGGTATTGGCATGAATACGGACACGATCCCCAATTTTTGTGTCACCCGTTAATGTGACATGTGAATCGATAAAGCATTGCTGACCAATTTCGACATCATCATCAATTTTAACGTGTGACTGAATGACGGTGTCATCACCCACCACACAATGCTCACCAATAACAACATAATGTCCAATATAGGCACTATCGGCAATTATGGCAGAAGGATGAATTTGTGCTGTACTTTCTATCCCCTGATGCCGATTTTTCTTTTCAAATACATGCGTCAGAATGGCAAAAGCCAGATAAGGATTATCGACTACAATAAAATTATTGTGTGTATCTAACTGATTTTTTAGAGAGGAAGTAACGATCAACGCACCCGCTTTTGAAGCGCGTGCCTGATCCAGATATTTATCAGCATTTACAAATGCAATATGTTTCGCTTGAGCTGCATCCAAGCTGGCCAATCCTTCTAATATTAAATCAGATTGACCTACGTACTCACCCTGTACCAGATGGGCAAGATCTTCTAAGCGAAATTGTCTAGGATTCATTGATTACTTAATAACGTTAACCTTTTGAATCATTTTATCAGTTAAATCATATTTAGAGTCATAAGCAAGTGCGGAATTTTTATTCAAAACAATATCCAAGTTATTTTCTTTACGTAATTGTTCTGCCACTTGCTTGACTCGAGCTCCTAAAGTTTTGTTCATCATCTGAATCGTAGACTGAACGGTTGACTGTACACTTTGCTGCAGCGTATTAAACTCTTTTAGCTGAGTCTGAAATTGCACAGACATTTTTTGCTTTTCAGCATCAGATAAATTAGGCGTTTGCTGAGCGCGTTGCTGTAGAGCTTCCAGTTCTTTAGCCAACTGTTCCAGTTTAGTGGTTTTCGGCTTAACTTTTTGCTGCAAAGAAACATTCTGCTCTTTTAAATAAGTGCTATTTTCTACCACTTTTTCCAGATCAACCACCCCATAACCAGCGGCATGTACCATCGACATACTCGCCAAACCAACAAAAACCAGGCTCATTAATATTTTCTTCATACACATATCCTCTTTAAACCCATTGAGGGTCGCACTTAGAAAGTACGACCAATCTCAAACTGGATATTTTTAGTCTTATCACCGTCTTTTTCATTTAACGGGTAAGCATAACTGAGAGATAACGGTCCAATCATGGTAATCCAGGTAAAACCAGCACCTACGCTATAACGCATATTTCCAGCATCAAAACCAAACTTATCATTACAAGCCTGTTTATCTGCTTCAGAAAAAAGAACATTACATTGTGTATCAAATACCTGTGCACCTTCAGCAAACAGTACTGGACGAACCTGACGCGTCCAATCGCCTTTAAACGGTAATGGTAAAGCCAGTTCGGTACCAAATTGCACCAAAGCATTACCGCCCACTTGTTCTGGATCTGGATCTGGATCACCTGTATTGCTATAGGTTACACCCGGATACTTTGGTCCCAAAGTACTGTTGTCATAGCCACGTACTGAACCAAAGCCACCAGCATAGAAGTTTTTATAGAATGGCAAGTCGTTACCATAACCCAACTTACCATAACCACGCAGTACAAAACCCTTACCTAAAGGCTGGAAGGCTTGCGCATCATAGGTGATTTTTTGATATTCCACATCACTACCTGGTAATGCAATTTCTGCGTTAACGCGATGTGACATACCATTGGTTGGGAATACTGGACGGTTTAACGTATTATATGACCAGCCCAAATTTAAATTATAAGTGAGGAAATCACCTTTGTATTCGACACCTAATGGCTGTGTCTCACTTGTACAAGCACCTGTTATAGGATCTGTTGCTAAACAATAAGTACGTGTCCCTGTTGTCTTACCGTCATTCGCCAATAAATAATCCCGTACATAAGTAGATACATACGGACCAGTAGTAACATCCGTCTGGTCAATATTTAAACCTGCACTCACACTCTGGTTTTCATCAATTGGATAACCGAAGTTGATACCACCACCAAAGCTGTCCGTTACATAGTTATTGACGTTATAGTTATTATCCAGCTTGGTTTTACGATAGTACATGTTATAACCGCGACGTACACCATCAATAGTGAAGTACGGATCGGTTACGCTTAAATTATAATAGTCTTGTGTTTCTGAACGTGACAAGTCAATTGATACCGCATTACCTGTACCCAGGAAGTTGGTTTGACTTAAACCGGCCTGGAAGGTCACACCACCACTTTGCGAGAACCCGACTGCCAGTGTACTGGTACCTGAATGCTGTTCCTCAACATTCACGTTCAGATCCACCTGGTCAGGTACATTCGGAATACGTGCCGGTTTAATCTCAACTGTTTTAAAGAAACCTGTACGTTCGAGACGAACTTTAGATAAATCAATTTTTTCATTGCTGGCTAATGCACCTTCCATCTGGCGCATTTCACGACGTAATACTTCATCGGCAGTTTTGGTATTACCGGTAAAATTAATACGACGTACAGTAACTTGCTGACCTGGATTAATATAATAATTTAAATCAACTAGTTTGGTTTCTTTATTAATTTCAGGAACGACATTCACTTCAGCATAGTAATAACCGGCATTACCATACTTACGCAGTAAAAGCTGCTTGACTGCATTGACTTTTTCTTGAGAATAAATCTCGCCATCTTTATAAATTTGCAGTGCTTTTAATTCTTCAGGTTTATAAAGTGCGTCACCCAAGAACTTGCTTTGACCGAATTTAAATTGCTCGCCTTCTTCTACCGCAACTTCGACAAAGATATTTTTTTTATCTTCACTCAAGTTCAAACTTGAGTTGGTGATATTGAAATTGATATAACCCTTGTTTAAATATAAAGCACGTAAAGCTTCAAGGCTGGCAGCCATCTTTTCACGTGCATAGCGATCGTTACGGGTAACAATCGAACTCCATGTACTTTCTTTAACAGCAAAAGCCTGCTTGATATCGCTTTCTTTAAAAACGGTATTGCCAATAATATTGATATCAACAACTTTAGCTGCCTTACCTTCAACAAAGTCAACGGTTAAATCAACACGGTTATTCGGTTTGGCAGTCGTGATTACCTTAACATCGGCATCATAACGACCTTGCTGCATATACTGCTGTTCAAGTTCAGTTTCAATGGTTTGCAAAGCAGATTTTTTCAAAACCTCGCCTTCTGCAATCCCCATTTTTTTCAGCCCTTCTTCCAGGGCTTCTTTGGGAATCAGTTTATTTCCCTTAAACTCAACCTTGGAAATAACCGGGCGTTCTACCACGCTAAAAACAAGCGTATCTGCTTGTTGAGATGCCTTGATATCATCAAACAGGCCAGTGGCATACAAGGCACGAATCGCATTTGCAATGGTCGCATCATTAACCCGATCGCCAGCATTGACAGGCAACACTCCATAAACATTTTCTGGCGTTAAGCGAACAAGTCCATCAATTTTGATATCGCGAACAATGAATTCATCTGCTGCATATACTTGTTGTACTGCTGCCATTGCACTAACGAGTGCCAAAGGCATAAATAAATGTGTGTGCTGCATGCCAGTCTTTTCCGATGTTAATTTATTACATATTTACGTTGTTATAAACGCATGAAGTCATTGAATAGTGCAAGGAGCATCATGCTACCGAGCAGTACCATACCAATTTTTAAACCAAACAATTGTATTTGTTCAGAAACAGGTTTACCACGAATTAGCTCAATAACATAGTAAACCAAGTGTCCACCATCAAGCATTGGTATAGGCAATAAATTTAAAATACCTAAACTCACGCTCATTAAGGCCATAAATGAGATAAAGGTTTGCCAACCCATTTCCGCACTTTGCCCTGCTACCTTGGCAATGGTGATCGGTCCAGATAAATTATCCAGCCCAATTAAACCACGAACCATCTTAACCATCGAGTTCAAAATCATACCTGAAATTTGGCCCGTTTTATCAATAGCCATCACCAGTGCTTCAGTCGGACTATATTGAATGGTTTGCTTATATTCTTCGGGAATGGTTATTTTTCCAGGGGTACTTTGTACACCAAGCATACCTGAAACATTACCCATGCTGTCACGCTTGGCTTGTGGCATCACCTGTAAATGTAGCAGTTGATTTTGACGTAATACATCTATTTTTAATAATTTTTCTGGAGAAGCCTGAACAACTTGAACAACATCGAACCAGTCATTCATTTTCACACCATCAATGGCCACAATTTTGTCGCCTTCTTTCATCCCCTGACGAATAGCTGCACCACCTTCACTCAGCTTGCTGACCACGGGAGCAATATATGGACGGTATGGCATAAAGCCCAAACTGTCCAATGCAGACTGGTCTTGATTTTTTAAGAAGTTCTGGATAGGCAAGTAAAAGGTTTGTAACTGACCGTGACGGTCTGCCTGAATTTCAATAGAACCGGTTTCACCAACACGATCCACCAAAGCAAAATTTAACTTTTCCCAAGTTGTGACTTGCGTTCCATCGACTGTTGTAATTTTGTCACCAACCTGCATTTGAGCTGTAGCTGCCGGGGTATTTGGCAACACTTTACCCACACGGGTGTTCAATTGTTCTTGCGATGGAATAAACAAAACCCAGAACAATAAGACGGCAAAAACCAGATTGATTAACGGCCCGGCAGCAACAATTGCGATCCGTTTCCAGGGATGCTGACGGTTGAATGCCTTAGGTAAATCCTCTTCAGCAACGCTGCCTTCCCGTTCATCCAGCATTTTGACATAGCCACCTAACGGTAATGCTGAAAGCTGATATTGAATGCCCGATTTTTTAGAGGTCCACTTGACTAAGGTCGGCCCAAAGCCAATCGAATAAACTAAAACTTTAACACCCAGTTTACGCGCAACAATATAATGTCCAAACTCATGAATCGCAATGAGCGGTCCAAGAAGTAAAATTGCTGCCACAATCATAAACAAGGCACTCATTTTTTAGCTTCCTTTATTGATGACAATTTGCTGGGCAGCAGATCGAGCCATTCGATCGACTTGTAAAATACGCTCAATCGACTCTGCAGCGCCCCCTTCAACCTGATTTAAAGTCTGTTCGACTACCTGAGGAATTTCTGTAAAGCCAATGGCACTTTTCAAAAAGGCAGCAACAGCAATCTCATTGGCAGCATTTAGAATTGCAGGAGCTAAACCACCGCTCTGCATGGCTTGACGTGCAAGCTTTAATGCCGGAAAACGCAGTGTATCAGGTTCCTGAAAATCGAGTTGCTGATTGACAAAAAGGTCGAGTGCAGGCACATGGGTTTGAATACGCTCTGGCCATGCAAGTGCATGCGCGATTGGCGTACACATATCAGGATTGCCCATTTGTGCCAAAGTCGACCCATCCACATATTGAACCATAGAATGAATGATACTCTGTGGATGTACCACCACTGTTACAAACTGTTCTGAAATTGCAAAGAGATGGCAGGCTTCGATCAGCTCCAGTCCTTTATTCATTAAAGTTGCCGAATCAACTGAAATTTTCTGACCCATAGACCAGTTAGGATGCTTGCATGCCTGTGCAGGAGTCACATTTAGCAGTTGCTCCCGACTATGGTTTAAAAATGGACCACCCGATGCGGTGAGCAGAATGCGCGACACCCCCTGTTTAGGTTGCCCATTGCGCTCTGCCTGAAAATAACCGGCAGGCAAACATTGAAAAATCGCATTATGCTCAGAATCGACTGGAAGCAATTCAGCCTGATAATCACGTGCTGCCTGCATCATAAGATCACCCGACATCACCAGTGCTTCTTTGTTGGCCAGCAAGACACGCTTACCGGCTTTAACTGCAGCCAAGGTCGGCAATAAGCCCGCAGCACCTACAATAGCTGCCATAACCACATCGACATCTGCATGTTCAGCAACAGCAATCAAACCCGCTTCATCAGTCAGAATTTCAATATCTGTTAAAGAATGATCATGAAAATATTGCTGTAATTCTTTAACACGACTAGAAGGAACGACCACGACTTTTGGCCGATATTGTTTGCATATTGCAACGAGTTCTAAAATTCTGCTATGCGCCGTGACTGCAAAAACAGAATACTTTTCAGGATGCTGTTGCAGAATTTTTAAGGTACTTTGACCAATTGAACCCGTTACACCTAATATACAAACAGATTGTGACATCTATAAATCTACACCAATAAGTTTCAAAACATACATGCCTGCAGCAAAAATTGGAGCAGCAGCAAGCAATGAATCAATACGGTCAAGCACCCCACCATGTCCTGGCAGAATACGACCCGAGTCTTTAATTCCAGCACGACGTTTAATCATGGATTCAAACAGGTCGCCCAGAACCGAACTAAATACGGTAATCACAGATAAAATTAAAAACAAGATATGCTGTGCCAGAGTTAAATCCAAATAAAGGATTTCTACCGCTACCACAATCAGCATGGCAGTAAAAATACCACCATATAAACCCTCTACTGATTTATTTGGACTAACATCTGGAGCAAGTTTTTTCTTGCCCAGTTTACGCCCAACAAAATAAGCACCGCTATCTGCACCCCATACCAGTAAAAACAGGTACATGAGCCACCATGGCGAGCTATGCCATACAGAGAAAATTGCGGTGACTGCAGCAGAAACTAAAATAAATCCGATAATCTTTAAGCTGGAATTGTACCATCCATCATAGTTTGGATACGATTTAACCCAAAAAATACTGCAGATCCAGCAAATAATGGAAGCTGCCCAAAGTAGCAGAGCAATATCATTAAAATATAATGCTAAAGTTGCTAAAGCGGCAGTAGCAAATCCATAAACCCAAGCTAAGGGCTTAATAAGATTTTTATTCTTTCTTGGCATAAGCTTAAACCACTCATACCCTGCAACCCCTGCTGCAACAATCATCAGCATAAACATTGGATACTGAGACTGTGTAGCAAACATACAACTCAGTACAACTGCTACCAATACCAATGCGGTTATAATCCGCTCTAACATTTATTAATTCTCAAGTTTCTCTTGTTGGATTTGCTCTGAAGTTTTACCAAAACGACGTTCACGTCCAGCAAAGACCGCGAATGCATCATCTAATTCTTCTACAGTAAATTCAGGCCACAAGGTTGGGGTAAAATATAGCTCAGCATACGCAGCTTGCCAAAGTAAAAAATTTGACAAACGATAATCACCCCCTGTACGAATGAGTAAATCTACAGCAGGCAAATCGGCCATGCAGACATGTTGCCCAAAAAGCTCCACGTCAATATCTTCAACCGCAACTTTTTTCGCCAGCACATCTGCTGCAATCTGTTTTGCAGCCTGAGCCATATCCCACATACCACCATAACTGATAGCAATGGTTAAAGTCATGCTGTCGAACTTAGCAGTCCTTTGTTCGGCTTGCAACATTAACTCGCGCAAACGGTCGGACAAACGTGAACGGTCACCAATAAAACGTAAGGCAATATTGAATTTTTCCATCCGTGGCAATTGCTCATGAATAGTTTCTTCCAACAGTAGCATGAGCAAATCAACCTCAAACTGAGGGCGATTCCAGTTTTCACTGGAAAATGCAAAAACGGTTAGCGCTTGAATATGATTTTTTCTACAATGTTCAACAATCGGATCCAGGACATTTTTCCCTTCACGATGTCCAGCCCCTTTTTGCATTTGCTTTTTTTTTGCAAAACGATTGTTGCCATCCATGATGATGGCAACATGTTTTGGAAGAAGCATATTATCTTCTGATACGGTCATTCAATCTTAGACCTTCATCAATTCAGCTTCTTTAGCAGCCAGACGTTTTTCAACTTCAGCAACAAATTTATCAGTGATTTTCTGAATGTCATCACCTGCACGACGCTCATCATCTTCAGAAATTTCTTTTTCTTTCAATAATGCCTTGATGTCACCCAACACATCACGACGAATGTTACGAATGGCAACTTTGGCATTTTCAGCCTCATTACGTGCAACTTTCTGCATGTCACGACGTGTTTCTTCAGTCAGTGCCGCCATCGGTACACGAATCGCGTCAGCCGTAATTGGGTTCAAGCCCAAGTCTGATTCACGGATCGCTTTATCAATTGCAGAGACCATTGAACGTTCAAATGGCTGAACAAGCAATGTACGCGAGTCTTCAACCCCCACGTTCGCCACCTGGTTTAATGGCACATCCGAGCCATAGTAAGGAACCATAACACCGTTCAGGATGGATGGATGCGCGCGTCCTGTACGAACCTTGGCAAAACCATGCTCCAAAGACTCAAGCGTCTTGTTCATACGGTCTTCAGCGTCTTTTTTAAGATCGTTAATCATGTGATCTTCCTTACTTAATTCTAAGAGATGTAATAACTAAATAGCGTGTAGTATAAAGAGCTTTCAGGCTCACGTACATTAATTCGTAACGTGAGTACCCTCTTTTTCACCCATCACCACTGAAAGCAATGAACCAGCTTTGTTCATATCGAATACTTGAAGTGGCACGTTATGGTCACGACATAGGCAAATCGCGGTTAAATCCATCACACCTAATTTTTCATCAAGTACCTGATCGAAAGTCAGTGCTTCGTATTTCACAGCATCATCGTATTTGCTTGGGTCTTTATTATAAACACCATCCACTTTAGTTGCTTTTAGGATCAGGTTGGCTTCAATTTCGATACCACGTAAGCAGGCTGCTGTATCGGTAGTAAAGAACGGATTACCTGTACCGGCAACAAATACACAGACTTCGCCTTGAGTTAAATGACGAATCGCATCACGACTTGAATAAGATTCAACCACAGCACCAATTGGAAGTGCTGACATTAAGCGGGTTTTAATGTTACGGCGCACTAAAGCATCGCGTAATGCCAGACCATTCATTACCGTAGCCAACATACCCATCTGGTCACCAGTGACACGGCCAACCAGACCATCTTTTTGCAATTGGCTACCGCGGTACAGGTTACCACCGCCCACTACGATACCCACTTGTACGCCTAAACCGACCAAGTGCGCAATCGCCAGGGACATTTGATCAAGCACAGTGGCGTCAATACCCATATCTTTGTTTCCGGCAAGTGCTTCACCAGAAAGTTTCAATAAAATACGTGCATAACGGGGCTTTTTTGAGTCCAACATCAGGAAATCTCCAAATCTTCCAATATCTAAAATTTTATTCGTCTATTTTTATGACAGATCAAGCTGATTTAATGCGAATCAACTTTGCATATAAGTCATATTCATCGGCATCAGTAATTTCCACTTCCAGCAAATCACCCGCTTTAATCTGACTTTTATCAATATCTTCTACAAAGACATTACCATCAATTTCAGGCGCATCGGCATAAGAACGCGCAACCGCAACCGGGAATTCATCTTCCAGATCATCGACCAGCACAGTCATGGTTTGGCCAATACGTTTTTGCAGTTTGGCTGCAGAAATTTCCTGCTGCACTTGCATGAAACGTTCATAACGGTCTTGCTTGATTTCTTCCGGTACATGGCCTGGCAAATCGTTGGCAGTTGCACCTTCAACGGGTGAGTAAGTAAAGCAACCTACGCGATCAAGCTGAGCTTCTTTGAGCCATTCCAATAGCATTTGGAAGTCTTCTTCTGTTTCGCCAGGGAAACCCACCACAAAAGTTGAACGAATCACAAGATCCGGACATTTTTCACGCCACAATTTTAAACGCTCTAATGTATTTTCACTGTGCGCTGGACGTTTCATCAGTTTCAGAATTTTAGGGCTGGCATGCTGGAATGGAATATCCAGATAAGGTAGGATTTTACCTTGTGCCATCAAATCAATGACTGCATCCACATGCGGATATGGATAGACATAATGTAAACGTACCCAGATGCCTAATTGACCCAATGCTTCACACATATCGTAAAACTTGGTTTTAACCGGCTGGCCATTCCAGAAATCCAGTTTGTACTTGGTATCTACACCATAAGCGGAAGTATCCTGAGAAATCACCAGGACTTCTTTCACACCTGCACGCTTGAGTGCTGCTGCTTCTTCAAGTACAGAACCGACCGGACGTGATACCAGGTCACCGCGCATGCTTGGAATAATGCAGAAGGTACAACGATGGTTACAGCCTTCTGATATTTTTAGATAGGCATAATGTTTAGGGGTTAAACGAATACCCTGCTCCGGAACAAGGTCAATAAACGGATTATGTTTTGGTGGTTCAGGCACGTACTGGTGTACGGCTTCCATCACTTCTTGATATGCTGCAGCACCCGTCACTTTAAGGACATTGGGGTGCATCTGGCGAATTTTTTCTTCATCTTTACCCAAGCAGCCAGTCACAATCACACGACCATTTGCACTCATGGCTTCGCCAATTGCATCTAAAGATTCTTGTACTGCAGATTCAATAAAACCACAGGTATTAACAACTACTAAATCAGCACCATCGTAATCCGATGCTACATCATAACCTTCAGTCTTCAACTGAGTTAAAATTCGTTCGGAATCTACCAATGCCTTAGGACAACCTAAAGAAACAAAACCGACTTTGGGGGATTTCATGAATCTGCGCTCCACTATAATGCGCGTATTGTATGTCTTTTCCAATCATAAAAACAGGTGGAATCCCGACTCTTTGTATTACGCACCAAAATACGGCTATATTTTTAGCAAATAATTCAAACGCACCATTTTGGTTCACTAATAATTATATTTCTATTACTATGAAATTGGAATTCTGTTATCAAAAACAAAAAAGCACAGTTTTATAGCGGCAAAATTTATATTTACCCCCATGCTCAAAGTTGGCGTGCATTTTGCTTTATTTCGACCACGTTTAACTCGTTGAATGTCCCATAACAGGGAGAAATGAAAAGAAGTGCAGATGCCATTGCGCTATTTTAATACAGGATGCTTTCGCAAATGGATCAACCCGTCGCTATCGACTATCGCCTTTTAGTGGATAATTTAACCACTGCAGTTTTATTGGTCGACAGTAACCTGAATATTTTTTATTTGAATTCTTCTTGCGAATCCTTGTTCGACATCAGTTTACTGCGGGCGGCGGGACAGCCGGTGTTAAATTTGCTGCATATGCCGGATGATGAGTTCAATACTGAAGAAGCCTTGCTCAATACCTTTACAACCGGCCAACCCTATACCCGTCGCGAAGCCACCATTAGTGTCAATTTTAAAGATATTCATGTCGATTACACCGTATCTCTGATTAATTCACAGAAACCCTATCATCCGCTCCTCTTGATTGAGCTGAATCAAATTGACCGGATGCTGAAAATATCCAAAGAAGAAAACCTGATTCAGCAGCATCAGGTAGCACGACAACTGATTCGTGGTGTCGCCCATGAAATCAAAAACCCCTTAGGCGGCATTCGTGGTGCTACCCAATTACTGGCGCGCAGCCTGAATGACCCGCAATACAAAGAATTTACCGACATTATTATTAGTGAAGTAGACCGTTTGCGCAATCTGGCCGACACCATGCTCGGCTCCCGCCAGTTACCAAGTTATGAACTGGTCAATGTGCATGAGCCTCTGGAACGTGTACGTTCACTGATTACCAACCAGACCAAAAAGAAAATCAAAATTACCCGCGACTACGATCTGTCCTTGCCTGAAGTAATGGCAGATCGCGACCAGCTGATTCAGGTCATGCTCAATATCAGTGTCAATGCCGTACAGGCCATGATGGAAAACAGGGAATTCTTTGTTGATCATCAACCGGAACTGATTTTAAGAACCCGGATTCAGCGCCTGGTCACCATTAATGGGGTATTAAAACGTTCTGCAGTCCGTATTGATATTGAAGACAACGGTCCCGGCGTTCCGGAAGAAATTTTAGAATCGGTATTTTATCCACTGGTCACAGGACGTGCTAAAGGCACCGGACTGGGCCTGAGCATTGCACAGAATATTATGCACCAACATAACGGAATGATTGAATGCCAATCTATTCCAGGAAAAACAGTATTTAGCTTATATTTACCTTGGGAGTCTAACCATGTCGCGAAATAAAATATGGGTCATTGATGATGATCGTGCCATGCGCTGGGTTTTGGAAAAAACCTTCAAAGAAGAAGGCTTTGACGTGACCAGTTTTGAAGAGGCACAGTCTGCACTGGATCAGCTCAGCATAGATGCACCTGATGTTATTTTAACTGACATTCGTATGCCTGGCATCGATGGTCTGACTTTCCTGGGCAAAGTCAAAGGCACCCATCCTGATTTACCGGTTATTATCATGACCGCGCATTCAGATCTGGAATCTGCCGTATCCAGCTATCAAACCGGTGCTTTTGAATATCTGCCAAAACCCTTTGATATTGATGAAGCGCTGGCACTGGTCAACCGTGCCATCCTGCATATTGCCAAATTACAGCAGCAGGAATCTGCCAAAGTCACCCCGGCCATTCAATCGACTGAAATTATTGGTGAATCTCCTGCCATGCAGGAAGTGTTTCGCGCGATTGGCCGTTTATCCCAGTCACACATTACCGTATTGATCAATGGTGAATCGGGAACTGGTAAAGAGCTGGTCGCGCATGCGTTACACCGCCATTCTCCACGCAGCAGCAAACCTTTTATTGCTTTAAATATGGCAGCCATTCCTAAAGACCTGATTGAAACCGAACTTTTCGGTCATGAAAAAGGTGCTTTTACTGGTGCCAACTCACAGCGCCAAGGCCGTTTCGAGCAAGCCAATGGTGGCACCCTGTTTCTAGATGAAATTGGTGACATGCCATTTGAAACCCAAACCCGTTTACTGCGTGTTCTGGCAGATGGCGAGTTCTATCGTGTCGGTGGACATATCCCGGTTAAGGTCGATGTACGTATTGTTGCAGCAACCCATCAGGATCTGGAAAAACTGGTGCATGACGGACGCTTCCGTGAAGACTTGTATCACCGTCTAAATGTGATCCGTATTCATATTCCAAAACTGGCCCATCGTCGCGAAGACATTCCTATGCTGGCGCAGCACTTCTTGGCTCGCGCGGGTAAAGAATTGGGTGTCAATCCTAAAATCTTGCGCCCTGAAACCCAGGAATATATGCAACAGCTACCCTGGCAAGGCAACGTGCGTCAGTTAGAAAATACCTGTCGCTGGCTGACTGTCATGATTACCGGACGTGAAGTTTATCCTGAAGACCTGCCTTCAGAACTGAAACAGATTCCAATTCAGCGCTCAGCCGAAGATACACAACCACACAACACCTTTGACCGTATTTCCCTACATCATTGGGATGAGTTATTGGGTCAATGGGCCATCCAGAAACTGAAAAATGGTGAAATGAAGATTCTGGACATTGCCACACCAATGTTTGAACGCACGCTAATTACTGCCGCTTTGCAGCAAACCCGCGGGCGTAAACGTCATGCAGCTGAATTACTGGGCTGGGGACGCAATACCCTGACCCGAAAATTGAAAGAGCTGGGTATGGATACTGCCGATGATGATGTAGAAGAAGAAATCGAAAGCTAAACTTTTCTATCCATAAAAAAGCGCCTAAAGGCGCTTTTTTATTATTGTATTTTCACCTAGTAAATACTTACGCAGTAAAACCCACATAACGAAAATAGCCTTCAGCCCCCAGATCAGATTTAAAAATCAGATAATCGGGATACGTAGCTTGGATAATTTCGGCCCACATATTCACCTGGTCATCATGGGCATGCAGATCATCTACAGAGCGCAGCATGGTGTGTTCGAATTCATCCGTGATATATTCAAAGCCAATATCCATAGCGATAAACAAGACATGTTCACAGGGTTGTATATATTGTTCTTCAGCCCAATTGATCACGTGCTGCTGACAGTGTGGACATTGGATATTATCTGTGGCTTGAATATCGAGTTCGATCAGTTGATAGCTCATAACATTTTAAATTCAGTTTTCTATCCGGCTATATTAACAAACTCAAGTAAAGTGAATGCTTAAAATACTTAATAAAAAAAGGGAATCCTCAAGATTCCCCCTTTTTTCATAGCCTTATGCTTTTATTTATGTGCTGCTTTATAATGTGAGAGTGCAGTCACCGCTACTGCCGAGATAGCCACAGCAGGTAAACTGGCCATTAAAATCCCTGTTGTTCCCAAGCCGATCGCTAAAATTTTTCCTGTCAGTAACGGCCCAGTCATTGCACCTAATCGACCCAAAGAAATCGCACTACCCACGCCTGTGACTTTACCTGTACCCGAATAGAAAATCGGTGAAATGCCATACAGAATCGATTGTCCGCCTGTCGAGAAAATCCCGCCCATAAAGCCTGCCAAAACAAGTACTGGAATAGAGCTAGAGGTAAATAACAGTACAAGGGCAATAAATAAACCACTATAGATAATCACCGCCATTTGCCACAGTTTTAAACGGTCCAGCAAATAACCCAAAGCCAGAGTACCAATTACAGCACCTACCTGGAATACCAGCATCACCATAAAAGCCTGTGGTTTTTCCAAACCTTGTTCCATAAGCAAATTAGGTAACCAGCTAATCAAAATATAATTGATCATCAGGGTAAAGAAAAAACCCACCCAAAGCGGCATGGTATATTTATATTGCTGGTTTTTAAATAGCACCTCAACCATACCCGGAACAGCTTCATCTGCAGCTTGCTCAACAGCGATTTTCTTAGGCTTGTCTTTAAGAATAATCGCCATGAATGGCAGCAGAACTAAAGGGGTTAAGCCACCAATCAAAAATAGAGTATGCCAAGAAATATCTTTAAATAAGATAGCCAGGCCTGCAACAAAAATTGCGCCTACCGGTAATCCGCAATACATTAAGCTGTTCAGCTTGCCGCGATTGGCTTCAGTCGCCTCATCACCCACCACAGAAATCATGGTTGGCATCGCAGCACCCAAGCCTAAGCCGGTAAAAAAGCGCGCTGCATATAAAATTTCCATACTCGGCGCGATCGCAGTAAGCGACATAAATAGGCCGAAAATTGCAATTGAAAGCATTAAAACTTTCTTCTGACCCAAAAAGTCGGCAACACGTCCACCAAAGAACGCACCAAACAACATACCAAAAACACCCAAACTAAATACATAGCCCATTTGCACCTGGTCTAGAGCAAATGTTTCAGCAATTCCTTTTGCGGCAATACCGGGAGCCTGAAGATCAAAACCTTCAAAAAATGCGACCCAAAAACACAAAAATACTGTTAAGAATTTCTGCATTTTACCTGTTTGTATTTGTGCCATGATTGAACTCCGTCCATATTAAGCAAATTAGCCCACAGCAATTTGCTTCACTATTTTCAGATCAATCTGTTGAAATAAATACCACTACAATGGTCGGGTTTAATGTGCGCTACCTCAAAGAAAATCATTCAAATTAGACATAAAAGATTAAACAAATAGACATAATAGATCTTAATTTTATTTATTATTTCATATTTTCAAATACTTATAATTTTGGTAGTTATTTATGATCAAACCATAGTCAAAAGTAATAGTTTAAAATTAAATGATAAAAAGCCCGCATAGTGCGGGCTTTTTATCAACTTGACTCACATTGTATTAAGCAGTTTTTTTCGCCTGATTGTTCTTACGAATGGTAATCATCACAAGCTGAACAGCTGCAGGCGTTACACCCGGAATACGACCTGCTTGAGCAAGCGTTTCAGGACGAACATCTTTCAATTTAAGCGTAATTTCACGCGATAAACCTGAAACTACATCATAATCAAAGTCTGCTGGAATACGAGTTTCTTCCAGACGCTTCATTTGCGCCACATCTTCTTGCTGACGGTTGATATAACCTTCGTATTTCACTGCAATTTCAATTTGCTCACCGACAAAGGCAGAAACTTCTGAACCCGTGAGTTCTGCAATTTGAGCGAAGCTAATGTTAGGACGTTTCAACAAATCAATAGCAGAACATTCTTTAGACAGATCTGCACCGGTCATTTCAACGAATTTTTTACCCATCGGGTTGTTTGGCGCAGCCCAAAGGTGTTGTAAACGACCTTTTTCTGTTTCTACCGCTTCCATTTTTTCACAGTAAGATTCCCAGCGCGCATCATCCACCAGACCCATTTCACGACCAATTGGCGTTAAACGCTGATCCGCATTGTCTTCGCGCAGCATCAAACGGTATTCGGCACGTGAAGTAAACATGCGGTACGGTTCTTTGGTACCAAGTGTAATCAGGTCATCTACAAGCACACCCATGTATGCTTCATCACGTTTAGGTGTCCATTGCTCCTGATCCCATGCACGGCGTGCCGCATTCAAACCTGCCAACAAACCTTGCGCACCTGCTTCTTCATAACCGGTTGTACCATTAATTTGACCTGCAAAGTACAGGTTATTGATGGCTTTAGTTTCCAATGAGAATTTCAAGGCTTGCGGGTTAAAATAGTCATATTCAATGGCATAACCCGGACGAAGAATATGTGCATTCTCCATACCACGAATTGAGCGCACCAATTCAAACTGCACATCAAATGGAAGCGATGTTGAAATACCGTTTGGATAAAGCTCATGGGTATCCAGGCCTTCTGGCTCAAGGAATACCTGGTGCGAATCTTTATCGGCAAATTTGTGAATTTTATCTTCAATCGATGGGCAGTAACGTGGACCTACGCCTTCAATCACACCGGTATACATTGGTGAACGGTCAAGTCCTCCACGAATGATGTCATGCGTGCGTTCATTGGTATGCGTAATATAGCAGTTGATCTGTTCCGGATGCATGGATGCATCACCCATGAATGACATGGTCGGAGACGGGAAATCCCCCGGCTGCGGAGTCATGACAGAAAAATCTACTGAACGTGCATCAATACGCGGTGGCGTACCTGTTTTTAAACGACCTACAGGCAAGTTTAATTCACGTAAGCGTGCAGCCAATGCAATAGATGGAGGATCACCGGCACGACCACCAGAGGCATTATTCAAGCCGATGTGAATCACACCACCCAAGAAAGTACCGGTCGTCAACACGACAGTTTTAGCATCAAAGCGGATGCCCATTTGGGTCACAACACCTTTAACGGTATCGCCTTCAACAATCAGGTCATCTGCCGCTTGCTGGAAAATATCCAGATTCGCCTGATTTTCCAGAGTATGACGAATTGCAGCTTTAAAACGTACACGGTCAGCCTGGGCACGTGTTGCACGTACTGCAGCACCTTTACGTGAATTCAGGATACGGAACTGAATACCACCTTTATCGGCAGCCAATGCCATTGCACCGCCCAAAGCATCAATTTCACGAACCAGATGTGATTTACCAATACCACCAATGGCCGGGTTACAGCTCATCTGCCCTAAAGTCTCAATGTTGTGAGTCAAGAGCAGAGTCTGTCGACCCATACGCGCTGCAGCAAGGGCTGCTTCGGTACCTGCGTGACCGCCACCGATAACAATGACATCGTAAACTTTAGGATAATGCATAATGGTTTGAGAGATAAAAAATGATGACGGAGTATTATATCAAAACTGAACAAAATAAGTTGACAAAATGAGTCGAATTTCTTGAAGAAGATTGAAGAGATTTTTAACCTTTTAATGTTGCAATGTAATTCCGCTTTTCAGACTCGCTATAGAAATGAAACATTTAAGTAAATTTTTTTACTTGATTAGCATTGTTTAAATTTGATTACTTTTTAATCTATAGATTGAATACATTACGAACAAAGGTATAAAAGATGAATAAGAATATTTTCCTCTCATCCATACTCTGTGGTTTATGTCTTGCGCCATTTGCAGCTTCAGCAAATGATAAGGTCGAAAAGGTATATGATACTCAAAGGTACCAAAAGGCGTGTAAAGGTAAAAGTCAGGGTGCACAGGTGAGTTTTGCATATCGAGGTATTATCTGGAATGGTACCTGTGAACCTCAATTCTTTCCTTCAGTAAAAAATTCGTCCATCGCAGGAGATGAACCTGAGTTAACCAGTGCATGTAGCGGAGATACCGGTGCAACAACTGTAAATATCAACGGGACTGAAGTTAAAGGTAAATGTACTTTAGGTTTTATGGCTCCTCGTCCTTCTTCTCAACCCCAAATGCAGATGCAGCATGCTCAACCAGAAATGCAAACCCAGCCTCAAATGCAGCCAAAACCTGAGATGCAACCACAATAATCACCATAAAATGTTAATTTTATTAAAATTATTAACGGGTAAAATACCTAGGTTTTACCCGTTTCATATATTGCTTATTTAAAAATCTTGTTTAAACTCTACGGATATCAAAGGATAAAAACAATAAAGGATATTCAATGGATTCAGGTCTCTTTACCCTTTTTTTACCTCTTATACTTGCTTTTATGATGATTGGTTTAGGGCTTGAACTCACAGTTAAAGATTTTCTTCGTATCCGTCATCACCCTAAAGCTATTTTTTTAGCTTTATTTTCGCAACAAGTCATTTTGGTTGGCGTGGCATTTTTTATCTGTATTTTATTTAAGCCTTCTCCACTTTTAGCGATTGGCTTAATGTTGCTTGCCGCTTCTCCTGGTGGCCCTACAGCAAATTTGATTAGCTATATTTTCAAGGGAGATGTGGCGTTAAACCTCACCCTTACAGCCCTTAATTCTATTATCTGTACCTTTACCCTGCCGTTTATTGTCAATTTATCCATGCATTATTTTTTAGGTGAGTCGCAAAGTGTTGCCATGCCTATTGAAAAAATAACCCAAGTCTTTTTAATTATTTTTGTTCCGGTTTGTTTGGGTATGTTGATTCGTTCACTTACCCCCAACACTGCATTGCAACTCAACAAACCCATGCGATTATGTTCAGTAATTTTTTTATTTTCGATTTTCTTGTATGCCCTTTATAAAGAACGATTCAATGTCACCGAATACTTTTCCGAGATTGGGGTTGCCATCGCGCTGTTTTGCCTCATCAGTTTTTTAGTGGGTTATCTAGTTCCACATTTATCTGGAATTTCCGACAAACAGGCACGCGCATGTACATTTGAAGTAGGAATTCACAACACAGGCATGGCGCTTACTATTGCACTTTCCGTGTTATCAAATACCACCATTGCCATTCCCGCAGGAATTTACACTATTTTTATGTATATTTTTGCCACATTATTCGGCATGTTATTAAATAAATTCGCAGCTCATCCAGCGGCTATAACGCCCTGATTTCGCTTCTGTAAATAAAGAGTGCAAACTGCTTCTTTTGCTTTTTCAAGATAGTTTTCATCAATATATAGTGGTTTCAGCCTGAGTTCCGTTACAATGGCATTTTTAAAAACACAAATTTAGGTTATCTCCGTGAAGTGGTTACAAATTCATATTACTGTTGAGCAGGCTCAAGTCGATTTTACTGAAACATTATTAAGTTCATTGGGTGCAGTGAGCGTAACTTTAGACGATGCTGAAAATCAGGACTTGCTTGAACCACTTCCAGGTGAAACGCCTCTGTGGAATAAAGTCATTGTAACCGGTATCTATGCGCAGGAAGATGATGAAGAAATTGATGTAGATGCCCTCATTACCTTTATTACTGCACAGATGCCTGAAGCACCATTACGTTACGAGTTTCTTGAAGACCAAGAATGGGAACGTACCTGGATGGATACCTATGAGCCTATTCAAATTGGCGAGAAATACTGGATTGTACCTGAATGGATGGAAGCTCCTGAAGCCGATGCAGTAAATATCAAGCTTGACCCAGGTCTGGCTTTTGGTACCGGTAACCATGCCTCAACTTTCCTTTGCCTGCAATGGCTCGGCAAAGTCGATCTCAAAGATAAAATTGTCATCGATTATGGTTGTGGTTCAGGCATTTTAGGGGTTGCCGCTTTATTACTGGGCGCAAAAAAAGTCTATGCTACCGATATTGACCCACAAGCTGTACTGGCAACCAAACAAAATGCAGAATTGAATGGTGTACTTGAAAATCTGTATGTTGGACTACCTGAAGAGTTCAATAAAGAGCTGAAAAATCAGAAAGCAGATGTGTTTGTTGCCAACATTCTGGCAGGTCCCTTAATGGAGCTTGCGCCTGAATTCGCAACTTTGGTTAAATCTGAGGGGGAGTTCGCACTTGCCGGCATATTAGAAGAGCAAGTTGCTGATGTTTCTAGTGTTTATTCTGAATTTTTTGATATACTGCAAGTCGAAAAACGTGACGAACATTGGTGTCGAATTTCGGGTAAACGCAAAAATACCCCTGCTAATCATGAATAGACTATGAGCGAAAAACAAACCTGCTGCCCCAACTGTTTTACCAAGTACAAAGTCTCTGTGGCTCAACTTACAGTTGCTCGCGGCATGGTTTGTTGTGCCAAATGCTCAACCAACTTTAATGCATTGAGTCATCTGGTCGTAGAGAAAGAAGAGGCTTTTTCTCTCCCTCAAGCAACTCCCTCTTTAGATCCAGCCAAACAAACTTCTTTATCCAATGCATTCATTAAAGAACAGTTCATTACAGAACAGAAACCGGTAAAACATTTATTGGATATTTTCGATCATAAAGTTGAAAACTCGAATATCGATTTAAAAACTTATCTCAATAACTTGAATTATTTTAGTACAGAACCGATTGGCAACTACCCCACACTAAACTGGTCAGAAAAAGCTGAACAAGAGAAAAAATATGGTGCGCGGCATTATGTTTTATGGGGAACAATCAACTTATGTTTAGTCAGCTTGCTTGTTTTTCAGTTTTTCTGGTTTAATCCGAAAATTTTAAACAATAGCCCAGTATTCAGTGCTTTGTTTAATACAGCATGTCAGGCACTTAAATGTTCGGTTATGGAAGAAAATTATCGACTACTCTCTACCAACAAGTTAAAGGTTAAACAAATTTCCAAACAAGAAACCCAGTTTAGCGGAGAACTAATTAACTATCATACTCAAAGCCTGGCTCTTCCAATGATCAGGGTGGATCTGAAAGCAAATGGGGAAACCATCTCGACCTATTCCTTTAAGCCTTCTGAATATCTGATTACGAGTCTGCAAGGAATTCAACGAATTCCCCAGAATAGTCCTTTTAAATTCAAATTTAGCGTTCCTATGCCACGCAAAAGCTTTGACACTTATAGTTTAGAAATAATTCGCCCGTAACATTGAAAAAAACTATTAAAAAATACAAAAAAATGTAAAAAAAATGTAGTTTTCTTGCTCACTTTTTCTTAGACAATGCTATCATACGCGCCACGAAAGCTTAGTGCTGCAAACTCCTCGAAAATTTTTACAACAAAATTGTCTAACTGAAATGCGCTTTATTAAATATAGCGTATTGAGTAGATTTTTTTGTTTTGATTTTGGGTGGTAACAAATATTAATCTATTGTTACGCTTAAATTTCGATCAAAAACGTCGAGTTGTGGCAAGCTAAATGATCAAGTTTTAGAACTTCCGTTTTAGGATCTAAAACGGGGTTCATTGAATTTCTATAGACCACTTTTATATATCTCTTTACCCAAGTGATATTTGATTTTTCGGATTAATTCGCATGAATAGCAAGTCTCCTATTTTTACTGCACAATCTGATGTCGCTCTTCGTATTCACGTAGATCGCGCAGTTCGCCATTACTTTGCACAATTGCAAGGCGAGCAACCCTCTCAGGTGTATGACATGGTGCTGGCAGAAATGGAGAAACCTCTTTTATCTGTTGTTTTAGAATACACTCGCGGCAACCAAACCCGCGCTGCTGAAATTCTAGGCCTTAACCGTGGTACTTTGCGCAAAAAGTTAAAAGCTCACGGTTTAATGAGTGAATAAGTGATAAAATGCTTGCGGTTTCCGCAGGCATTTTTTTTGGCCTGCTATTTAGCTTTTTGATTTAATTCTTGATAACTGTGACGACATCATGACTATTAAACGTGCTTTAATCTCTGTTTCTGACAAAACCGGCATTGTCGAATTTGCACAAGACCTTGCTGCTCTTGGGGTAGAAATTTTATCTACTGGCGGTACTTACAAACTTTTAAAAGACAACAATATCGCTGTAGTTGAAGTTTCAGAGCACACCGGTTTCCCAGAGATGATGGACGGACGTGTAAAAACACTTCACCCGAAAATCCATGGTGGTATCCTCGCTCGTCGTGGTCTAGACGAAGCTGTAATGGCTGAACACAACATCGATGCCATCGATCTGGTTGTGGTGAACCTTTACCCATTTGCTGCAACTGTAGCAAAACCAAACTGTTCACTGGCTGATGCAATTGAAAACATCGACATCGGTGGTCCTACTATGGTTCGTGCAGCTGCGAAAAACCATGCATCTGTAGGTATTGTTGTAAATGCTGCTGACTATGCGACTGTAGTTGCCGAGCTTAAAGCTGAAGGTGCATTGTCTTATGCAACTCGCTTCGACTTAGCGGTGAAAGCATTTGAACACACTGCACAATATGACGGCATGATCGCTTCTTACTTAGGCGCTCGCGTAGGTAAAGAAGAAGGTCAAGCAGACAAATTTGCACGTACTTTCAATACTCAATTGAATAAAGCCCAAGACCTTCGTTACGGTGAAAACCCACATCAAGCTGCTGCTTTCTATGTAGAAGCTAATGCAACAGAAGCTTCTGTTTCAACTTCGAAACAGCTGCAAGGTAAAGAACTTTCTTACAACAACATTGCAGATACAGATGCAGCACTTGAATGTGTGAAATCATTTGCGAAGCCTGCTTGTGTGATTGTAAAACATGCGAACCCGTGTGGCGTTGCAGTATCGCTTGACGGTATTAAAGCTGCTTATGATCTTGCTTATGCAACTGACCCTGAATCTGCATTCGGTGGCATCATTGCATTCAACCGTGAATTAGACGTTGCAACTGCGCAAGCGATTGTTGACCGTCAATTCGTTGAAGTGATCATTGCGCCAAGCGTAGCTGAAGGCGTACTTGAAATCACTGGTGCGAAGAAAAACGTCCGTGTTCTTGTATGTGGTGAATTGCCAGCAATTGATGAGCGTAAAGCACAGCTTGACTACAAACGTGTAAACGGTGGTTTACTGGTTCAAGATCAAGACTTGGGTATGATCACCAAAGATGATCTTAAAGTTGTGACTAAACGTGCACCGACTGAGCAAGAAATCGATGACATGATCTTCGCCTGGAAAGTTGCGAAATATGTAAAATCTAACGCGATTGTTTATGCGAAAAACCGTCAAACCATTGGTGTCGGCGCAGGTCAAATGAGCCGTGTAAACTCTGCTCGTATTGCTGCGATCAAAGCTGAACATGCTGGCTTAGTGGTTGAAGGTGCTGTCATGGCGTCTGATGCATTCTTCCCATTCCGTGATGGTATTGATAATGCTGCTAAAGCAGGTATTAAATGCATTATCCAACCGGGTGGTTCTATGCGTGATGAAGAAACAATTGCTGCTGCTGACGAAGCTGGTATTGCAATGGTCTTCACTGGCATGCGTCACTTCCGTCACTAAGTGATTGGATATTAATGTAATGACAAAGTCATCTACATTTAGACAAATAGATTTCTAATCTTGCATAAAGTCCTCTCCTATTTTTAGGTTGAGGACTTTATGTCATTTTCGATTCATGGAGTATGAACCGATGAATATTTTAGTTTTGGGTAATGGCGGTCGTGAACATGCTTTGGCATGGAAAATCGCGCAAGATGACAAAGTCGCAAAAGTATTTGTAGCACCGGGTAATGCAGGTACTGCAACAGAAAATAAATGCGAAAATGTTGCGTTAAATATTTTAGACAATGCTGCAATTATCGACTTTGCTAAAAACAATGCAGTTGATCTAATTGTCGTTGGTCCTGAAGCACCACTGGTAAATGGTGTAGTCGATGCTTGCCGCGCGGCTGAGCTTAAAATCTGGGGTCCAACTCAATTTGCTGCACAGCTTGAAGGCTCTAAAGCATTCGCCAAGCACTTCTTAAAACGTCACAACATTCCTACTGCTTTCTATGACGTATTTACTGAAGTAGATGCAGCCAAAGCATTTGTTGAGAAAAATGGTGCGCCAATCGTAATCAAGGCCGATGGTCTTGCTGCGGGTAAAGGCGTAATCGTTGCCATGACCAATCAAGAAGCATTTGATGCCATTGATGACATGCTGGCTGGCAACAAATTTGGTGATGCTGGTTCTCGCGTTGTGATCGAAGAGTTCCTTGCAGGTGAAGAAGCATCTTTCATTTGTATGATTGATGGCGACAACATCTTGCCAATGGCAACATCGCAAGATCACAAACGTATCTTTGAAGGTGACCAAGGTCCAAACACTGGTGGTATGGGTGCTTACTCTCCTGCTCCTGTTGTGACTGCTGACGTTTTTGAAAAAGTCATGAAAGAAGTCATGCGTCCAACCGTTGATGGCATGAAAGCTGATGGTCATGTCTATACAGGTTTCTTGTATGCAGGCTTAATGATTGATGAACAAGGTCAACCTAAAGTGATCGAATTCAACTGTCGTTTTGGTGATCCTGAAACCCAGCCTATCATGATGCGTTTAAAATCATCTTTAGTGGATCTGGTTGAAGCAGGTATTGCAGGTAGCTTACCTGCGGACGCTGAATGGGATGAACGTAAGACTGTCGGTATCGTACTGGCATCTAAAGGTTATCCGGAAACTTCAAGCAATGGTGATGTAATTTCAGGCTTAAACACTGAAATGGTAGATACAAAAGTATTCCATGCAGGTACAAAAGCCAATGAAAAAGGTGAAATTGTGACTGCTGGTGGTCGTGTGCTTTGCGTAACTGCACTCGGCAATACCATCGGTGAAGCACAAGCCAAAGCTTTGGAACTTTGCCAAAAAGTGACTTTTGATGGTGTTCAATACCGTAAGGATATTGGTTACCGCGCAATTGCACGCGAAAATGCTTGATTGATTTAATTCAGCAAAAAAACCCGCCTAGTGCGGGTTTTTTTAATGTATATTAATTTTATTCTATAAAATCATTTACTTAAAAATGCTCAGTACTCTATTTACTCAAGGTTCAGAAAAAATACAATATTTAGGTACTTGCTATACACAAGATTGTTTAGAAGCTTTAGGATTTATACTTCAAACACAACAAAATATAGAAAAAGCTATCCTTCTATCAAATAAACAATATCATGCATTCTTAATTATTTCTGAAAGAAATACTTACGTAGTCCGATCAGGATTTACATCCGGTTATATGGGTGAGGGTCCAAAAGGTCTAGCATCTTCGCTTCAACTTCTCCTGAAACATCAAATAGACATTGAAGAAGTTAATATTTCCGAAAAACTAATGAAGAAAGTTAATAAAGCATTAATTTTAGAGTCGGATGTAAAACACATATTAGAAAGTAAATTTGTTCGCCCTTTACGTATTCATGAATATATTTATACAATCTATGAAACATTAGAATATCAACAAATCAATGATCGACATTATCCAATTGAGCTTAGCTATCACCTTATCGACCCTCGTATTTTTGATTTAGCTTTAAAATTTAAGGAAGAGCCTAACAATGCAATTATGACAGCATATGCCAGACTTGAAGACATACTTAGACACAAAACCAAGACAGATTTATTTTCTTCAAATCTGCTCAAGACTGCATTCATTTCTGATAAACATAAATCAATGTACAAGTGGAATGTAGATAATGAAGAGGTATCAAATGCTATAGGACGCTTGTTCACTCACATTTTTACAGCATATAGAAAGGAACGCGCCCACGGAGAAATCAATAAACACTACAAAATGCAAATACGCGAATTTATGCTAATTAATGAACTTTATCTTTTAGAGAATGAATCAATACCAAACAATTAGTATTTTTATCAATATCCATTTTTTAGCTTTGTATTTTCAAAAAATTTATATAGAAACAAAATTCTTTAATTATCGGTTTTACTCATTTCAATAAATTTAATCTATTGTTTTATGAATTAATTTATAAAAACGTCTCACTTTTTTATGCAAAATTAAGCTAAATATCAGATTTATAATCACTATTATGCATAAAAAAAAATTGTTATGATGTATCCAATTTTTAGGAATAAGTCATCATGAAAATTGTTTGATTACAGCAATTTGCTTTTTTCAAACAAAAAACATCTCTCCATGATGCTACCGATATCCAATTGCGTTGATGAATGGGACATTTTAAAGTTATCTGCATCAATCAGTTGATCTGATTCACACTTGATTTAATCTCTCCAATGACATATTCGTAAATTTATCGCCAAATTAAATTTACTAGGACATATACATGAAAAAGCTCCTTGGTCTTGTTTTAGGTCTTTCAGTTGGCTTGTCTGGCTGTGGTAAGCAAGAAGCGCCTGCAAATAATGCAGCTCAAACAAAAGACGCGAATGGTCTGCAAACGGTCACTATGGCGTCTACAGGTTCGGATGCAGAAGTTTGGCGTTATATTGCCACACTTCCGGAAACCAAAACTGCTGGTATTAAGCTTGAAGTGAAAAACTTCACTGACTATGTGTCTATGAACACAGCAGTAGCCAATAAAGAAATTGATGTGAATGCCTTCCAGTCTTATGCCTACCTGGTTGCTTTTAACGAATCCAATAAAGACAAGATTGCTCCGCTTTCTACCACTTACCTGGAACCAATGGGTATTTATTCAAGTAAAGTGAAGAAACTTGATGAATTCAAAACAGGTGCAACGATTGCCATTCCTAACGATGGTGCAAATGAATCACGTGCATTATTGTTACTTCAATCTGCCGGTTTGGTTAAATTAAAAACTAATTTTGACAACGTAAAAGGCACCCCTGCCGATGTTGTTGAAAACAACAAAAAAATTGTGATCAAACCAATTCAGATGGCAACTGCTGTACGTGTAAAAGACGAAGTCGATGCCATTGTTTTGGGTAATACTTTGGCAATGGAAGGTGGCTTAAATGTGCTGAAAGACTCTATTTATTATGAGCCAATCGACCAAAGCACCAAAATGAATGTCAATATTCTTGCTGTTGCAGAAGGTCGTCAAAATGACCCAGTATTGCAAAAAGTAGGTGCACTTTACCACTCTGAAGCCGTGAAAAAATTTGTGCAACAGAAATTTGGCGGTACCAAAGTTGACGTAAATAAACCGATTAGCTATCTCACTGACTCGAAATAGTAATATAATTGGTTTATCTAAACAGGCAAAGTTTCTTTGCCTGTTTTTCTTTTTATAGATAGTTTTTGACCATATGATTGAATTTAAAAATATTTCAAAACATTATCAGCTTAAAGGTCAAACAATTCGTGCCTTGGATCAAATTAATTTACAGATTCCAGATGGCAGTATTTTTGGCATTATTGGCTATAGTGGTGCGGGTAAAAGTACCTTAATCCGCCTGATTAATTTGCTGGAACGACCAAATGATGGTCAAGTCATCATTAATCAAAAAGATTTTACCGCATTGGATGCACGTTCATTACGTCAGGAACGTGCCAACATCGGGATGATCTTTCAGCATTTTAATTTGTTGCAGAGTAAAACTGTCGCAGCCAATATTGAAATGCCAATGAAACTGTTGGGCTGGAGCAAAGCCGAGCGTGAAAAACGTTTAGCGGAATTGCTCGAGTTTATCGATCTTAAGCATAAGAAAGATGCTTATCCGGATGAACTGTCTGGCGGTCAAAAACAGCGTGTCGGTATTGCCCGTGCCCTCGCCAATCATCCTAAAATTTTACTCTGTGATGAAGCGACTTCGGCACTGGATCCGCAAACCACCAAATCTGTTTTAGATTTGCTTAAAAAGATTAATAAAGAACAAGGCATTACCATTGTTATGGTGACCCATGAAATGGATGTGATTGAATCTGTTTGTGATTATGTTGCGGTAATGGAACAGGGTAAAGTGATCGAAACCGGTTCGACGCTGGAAATTTTCAGTCAGCCACAGCATCCAACCACGAAGAATTTTATTCAGACCGTTTTGCAGCAGCAACTTCCTTTTAATATTCTACAAAACCTGGAAAATCAAAATCATAACAGCATTTATAGCCTGCAATTTTTGGGTACATCTGCACAAGAAACCGTAGTACAGGCAGCCATTAAACAGTTTGATATCAGCTTGAATATTCTGTTTGCCAATATGACTGAAATTAACGGTTCAGTGATAGGACAAATGTTTGTCCAGCTGCTAGGTGATCCTGTGGTGATTGAGCAAGCTGTTGCATTTTTCCAGCAAAATGGGGTCAAAGTTGAACAGTCTGGAGTCAGCGCATGAGAGATTTAATTGTTCAATGGCTGACTGAAATCACGGCGCCTTACTGGAAAAGCTCACTTTCGATTGACCAGTTTGTAACCGCGCTGCAAGAAACCTTGCACATGGTGTTCTTTGCCATGCTGTTTGGTTGTATCTGGGGCTTTATCCAGGCCATCATTTTGCTGGTGACCCGTCCGGCAGGCATTTTGCCAAACCGGGTGATTTATCATGGCTTAAACCCGATTGTAAATGCGCTACGTTCCTTACCCTTTATTATCCTGCTGATTGCCTTTATTCCACTGACTAAATTACTCGTGGGCACATCAATTGGTACATGGGCGGCAATTGTGCCGTTGACCATTTATATTGGTCCTTATATGGGTCGATTGATTGAAACTTCATTGCTTGAAGTAAATGAAGGTATTATCGAATCAGCGCAAGCCATGGGTGCTTCGCCCCTGCAAATTATTTTCAAGTTCATTTTGCCTGAAGCACGCAGTTCACTGATTTTAAACCTTACTACGGCAACCATTAGCCTGATTGGTGCAACGGCGATGGCTGGTGCGGTCGGTGCCGGTGGTATTGGCGATCTGGCCATTTCCTACGGTTACCAGCGTTTTGATACCAGTGTAGTCATTTTGACCGTGATTGTGCTGTTATTGCTGGTGCAATTTGTACAGACCTTTGGTGAATGGCTGTCACGATTAAGATAAAATACCATTATTGAATGCCCTCTCGATTGAGGGCTTTTTTATATTCAGAATTAAGTTTAAGTACCGCTTCACTTCCAATCAATATTAGGAGGACTCAAATTCGTTTAGCCTACTGATATGATTTTAATCACCTATTCATCACACTTAAAAAGTCAATTTTGAACTTGAATTAGCTAAATAATAATCCATGACTTTTCCTAGAGCATGCTAAACTATCCAGTGGTTTTTGCAGGGACTCATTTATGCACTTTGTTCATCTTGGTATACATACAGAATTTTCCATTACAGAATCTATCGTACGTATATCTGATCTAATTAAAGCTGCTGCAAATGATGAAATGCCAGCACTGGCCATTACCGACCTGTCCAACCTGCATGCTGCGGTAAAATTCTATAAAAAATGTCTGGATAAAGGCATTAAACCTATTTTAGGTTCAGAAATCCGCCTGAATGATGCTGAACATCGTGTGACATTATTGTCCATGACCAATAAAGGCTGGCGCAGTCTGACCGAACTGGTTTCTCAAGGTTTTATTTCAGGTCAGCAACTCGATATTCCTTGTGTACAAAAAGACTGGATTTTAGATCAGCATCAAGACCTGATTGTGCTATTGGGCATGCAATCTGATGTTGGCAAAATGCTGATCACATCAAATCCAGATAAAGCTGAACCCCTCCTTCAAGAATGGATTGAAAAATTCGGCAATCGGGTTTATTTAGCTTTGACCCGTACCAACCGTCCTGATGAAGATGCCTTTATTGAAGAAGCTGTCAAACTTGCAAAAAAATACAATATAGGCGTGGTCGCCCATAACGACGTACACTTCATTACACGTGATGATTTTGAAGCACATGAAGCCCGGGTCTGTATTGCCGATGGTTATGTATTGGGTGATAACCGCCGTCCTAAAACCTATAGCCCTGAACAGTACTTTAAAACTGCTGTAGAAATGACGGAACTATTTTCAGATATTCCAACAGCCATTGAAAATACCTACCACATTGCCAAGCGTTGTAATGTGACTTTACGCTTAGGTTTTAATGACTTACCGGACTACCCAATTCCGGAAGGTCATACCATTGATACCTACTTTGCACATTTATCCGAACAAGGTCTGGAAGAACGACTTAACTTCCTATATCCACCTGAAAAGCGCGGTGAAGACTGGCCGGAAATCCGTAAACCTTATGACGAGCGTTTAGCCTTCGAAGTAAAGATTATTCTCGACATGGGTTTCCCCGGTTACTTCCTGATCGTGATGGACTTTATTCAATGGTCCAAAGGTAACGGTGTACCTGTCGGCCCGGGCCGTGGTTCAGGTGCCGGTTCACTGGTGGCGTATAGCTTAAAAATTACCGATCTGGATCCACTGCGTTATGACCTGCTGTTCGAACGTTTCTTGAACCCGGAACGTGTGTCGATGCCCGACTTTGACGTCGATTTCTGTATTGCCGGTCGTGACCGCGTAATTGACTATGTGGCACGTACTTATGGCCGAGATGCGGTATCACAGATTGCCACTTTCGGGACCATGGCGGCCAAAGGTGCAATTCGGGACGTGGCACGTGTTTTAGGTAAATCCTATGGTCTGGCGGACCGTATTTCCAAAATGATTCCAACCAAGCCCTTGGGTTTGAGTCTGGAAGAATCGCTGGAAGCTGAGCCGCAGCTCAAGGATATTGTCACCAATCCGTCCAACCCGGACAATGACGATGCCGCTGAAATCTGGGAAATGGCACTCAAACTTGAAGGCATTACCCGTAATACCGGTAAACATGCCGGTGGTGTGGTGATTGCACCGACCAAGCTGACCGACTACTCAGCTGTAATGTGTGATGCCGACGGAACTAACCGTGTTGCCCAGTTCGATAAGGACGATGTCGAAGCAGCTGGTCTGGTCAAGTTCGACTTCTTGGGTTTACGTAACTTAACCGTAATTGAAGATGCGATTAAGCATATCAATGCGCGTCCAGATGTCACAGAACCGGTCAATATTTCCTATATTCCACTGGATGATAAACCGGCCTACGAAATCTTTGCCAACGCCAACACCACTGCGGTATTCCAGTTTGAATCCGTGGGCATGAAAAAAATGCTCAAGGAAGCACGTCCAAGCAAATTCGAAGAAATTATTGCCTTCGTGTCTTTGTACCGTCCGGGTCCAATGGACCTGATTCCTGACTTTATTCATCGTATGCATGGCGGTGAGTTTGAATACCTGCACCCATTACTGGAAAAAGTTCTGGAACCGACCTACGGGATTATGGTGTATCAGGAACAGGTGATGCAGGCTGCACAGTTCTGTGCCGGTTATAGTCTGGGCGGTGCGGATTTACTGCGCCGTGCCATGGGTAAGAAAAAACCTGAGGAAATGGTCAAGCAGCGCCAGATCTTTATTAAAGGTGCTGCTGAAAAAGATATTGATGAAGCGACCGCCAACCATATCTTCGACTATATGGAAAAATTTGCCGGTTATGGTTTCAACAAATCACATGCTGCCGCCTATGCCCTGGTTGCTTATCAGACCGCATGGCTAAAAGCACATTATCCTGCAGAGTTTATGTCTGCGGTAATGACCTCGGAAATGCAGAACACCGACAACATCGTGTTCCTGATTGATGACTGCCGTATTAATGGTCTGGAAGTTCTTCCGCCATCTATCAATATGTCCTTATATAATTTCCATGCCAGCAGTCCGAATACCATTGTCTATGGTTTAGGTGCAATTAAAGGCGTGGGTGAAGCTGCAATGCAGTCGGTGATTGATTCACGCATACAGGATGGTCCTTATAAAGATTTGTTTGATTTCTGCCACCGAGTCGATCTGAAAAAAATCAATAAACGTACCCTTGAAGCACTCATCCGTGCAGGTGCGATGGACTGTTTGGGCATTGAACGTGCTGACCTCATGGCGCAACTTCCTGAAGCGGTTCAAGCCGCAGAACAGGCACGTTCAAACCGTGAATCTGGCATCATGGATTTATTCGGTGAAGTTGAGGAAGTTCAGCGCAAACCAGCCAAACCGGTCAAACCGTGGTCAGATGAAGTTCGCCTCAAAGGTGAAAAAGACACTTTGGGACTGTATTTAACCGGACATCCGATTGATGTGTATCGTCCAGAACTTAAATCCTTTATTCCTGCACGTATTAATGAGCTCACCCCTACACGCCGTGGTGTGACTACCGTATTTGCCGGGCTGGTGGTCGATGTCGCCAACTTCCCGAACCGCATGATGGTTACTCTGGATGATGGCACTGCACGTATAGAAGTCTCGGCCAATCACGAACGTTTCCAACGCTTTAAAGACATTATTCAAAATGAAAAAGTGGTGGTGATTGAAGGAGAAATTTATGAACGTGAAGGTTTTGACCGTCCTATGGGACGCCTGACCAAAGCCTTTAGCCTGAATGAAATTCGTCAGAAACGTGCCAACAGTATTCAAATCAAGCTGAACGCGGAACATCTCAACCCTTCACTCAGTCAGGATTTACGCAAAATCTTAATGCCATTCTGTAATGTCGATATGTGCAATCATATCCCGATGCAATTACACATTGATTATTCCTATGCCTCTGCTGATATCAACCTGGGCCTGAATTGGAAGGTGGCTCCACTGGATGAGTTACTGACGAAATTACGTGACTATTTTGGTAAAGACGTAATTCATATTGAATATCAGGTCAAATCCAAGGCGGCCAAAGCTGTGAGTTACGAGCAGGCCATGCCTGCGAATGTCCCGCCGCCTCCAGCCAATGTGAGCATGGATGAAGCGATGGATATGTATCAGGCTGAAGCCACTCAATATTCTTAATTTTTAAATATTTAAATTCAAATCGGACACCTTATGAGTCAAGTTGACAATGCTGTGGTTTCCGCACATCTCTCTCATGTGCGTATTGTCATGGTCAATACTACCTTGCCTGCCAATATCGGCAGCGCCTTACGTGCCATGAAAACCATGGGCCTATCCAGACTGGTACTGGTAGAGCCTAAAATCTATCCGCATCCTGATATTGATGCACTGGCCGCAGGCGCAACCGATCTGATTGAACAGATTGAAATTGTGCCGACTTTGCAAGAAGCGATTAAGGATTGTCATCTGGTCTTTGGTACCAGTGCACGTAACCGCACCATTCCCTGGCCTTTACTCGATGCCCGCCCTGCTGCAGAAAAATCATTGCAAGCTGTGGTACAGAACAAACAGGAAATTGCGATTGTATTTGGTCGTGAAGATCGCGGTCTGACCAATGAAGAACTGGCGATGGCCAATTATCATGTCACCATTCCGGTCAATAGCGATTATGGCGTACTGAATGTTGCTCAGGCCATTCAGGTCATTTGCTATGAAATGCGTATGGCTGCCATGGCATTGACTGAACAGGCGGAAGACCCTAAAGCCACCATGCATGTCACCGATGACATTGACATGCAGTGGGATGAGCCTTTGGTAACGCATGAACAGATGGAACAGTTTTACCCACATATTGAAAAAATGCTGGCCGAAATTGAATTTATGGACCCGAAAAACCCACGATTATTGCCTTTACGCTTGCGTCGTTTATTTGGACGTATACAATTAGATCGTATGGAATATCATTTACTGCGTGGCATCTTTAGCCGTGTACAGGCATTGAACAATGGTACATGGAAAAAATCTACAGACAAAACAACCGATTCTTCAGAGGATCAATCCAATGCTTAAACAGCTCAAAGAAGACATCCAAGCTGTATTCGCGCGCGATCCTGCAGCACGAAACACTTTAGAAGTTCTCACTACCTATCCCGGCATTCATGCACTGATCATGCACCGTATTGCCCATGAACTTTGGCAAAAAGAGTGTAAAGGCTCTGCTCGCCTGCTGTCTTCTTTTAGCCGTTTTGCCACCGGCATTGAAATCCATCCGGGTGCCAAAATCGGGCGCCGTTTCTTTATCGATCATGGCATGGGTGTAGTAATTGGTGAAACGGCTGAAATTGGAGATGATGTCACGCTCTATCACGGCGTCACTTTGGGCGGTACCACCTGGAACAAGGGCAAACGTCATCCTACGCTGGAAGATGGCGTGGTGGTTGGTGCAGGTGCCAAAATTCTGGGCCCTTTTACCGTGGGTAAAAATGCCAAAGTCGGTTCCAATGCCGTCGTAACCAAGGCTGTTCCACCGAATACGACTGCTGTAGGAAACCCGGCACGCTTTATTACCAAAGATAAACCTAAAGATGCAGAAGAAGCCCGCCGTCGTGATTATGCAGAAAGTATTGGCTTTCAGCCTTATGCAGCTACACAGGACCAGTCTGACCCGATTCTGGATGGCATGCGCGTACTGCTGGACCGGATTCAGCTTAATGAAAAACGTATGAATACCCTATGTCAGCGTTTATCAGTGATTGATCCTTCATTTAAAAAGCAGCAGCAGAATGAACAACCTTTTAGTGCAGAAGAATTAAAAATTATGGAGGACGTTCGCCGTGAATGCGAAGCGCAAAGCAGTCAATCCAAAGCCTGAACGGCTGTCCTGAATATTAACAAGCCCTGACTTGTATGTTCCTGAAAGTTTTTTTAGACTGAGGAACATACCTACTAATTAATTTTAAAATTAAATGAACGGATGACACCTATGACCCTTAAGCCTTTGGCATGTACATTGATTGCTGTTTCTTTACTCTCAGCCTGTAGCTCGACACCAACAAAAGATAAAAATTCCAATGCACCGATCGTTTTCACTGAACCTGAATTGACTGCTCCGTTTTATGCACTAAATCCATTTAACTATGATGCCCCACCTCCATTTGAAATTGCCTTACAAAAAGCTGCTGCACAGCCGGTAACCAAAATGGAAGTCACACTGCCGGGTGATCCAAAGAAAAAAGTGATGCTTGATGTCAACAAGCTGATTATTCCTACCGTAAACAGCAAGCAACGTAATGTAAAATATGCGGTTGTGGCGGGTGACAATGAAGTAGATATCACCGAAGTTGATGACTTCTTGCAGCTGGTAGAAGGCAAAGCACGCCATTATCCGCCTCGTTTTACTGAACGTCAGGAACGTAAAGGCTTTGAAGCCAAACTGAAACAAGTGACTCAACAGCTCGATACCCTGGCATCTAAAGAAAATGCCTCTTTTGATGTGTTGATTCGTGCATTTAAAGCCAGTGTTATGGCACGTAACCTGGACTTAGGTTCAGTCTATACCACCAAGTCTTTAACTTATGCACAGCGCATTTTAAAAATTAACAAAGAAGATGCTGAAGCAAACTTCTGGTTCGGTTTTGGCTTATCTGAAGGTGGTGGTCAACGTGAAGCTATTCCTTATTTAGACAAGGCCATGAAGGCAGGTGTGCAGGAAGCCTATTTATCTGCGGCAAACAATTACATTGCCATGGAACAAAAGAAAAATGCGATTCAGGTCTTGAAAAATTACAAAGTGAAATATCCGCAAGAAGCTGAAGTGGCTGACCGTTTAATTGCAGAAATTGAAAAGCAAGGTCGCTGGAATGTATGGCAAGTACTTAATCCGGCTAAAACGTCTTAATTTTTCTTTGTCCATTCACCTTTCAGATAGACCGTTCAAAACGGTCTATTTTTATATGTACGAATTGAAAATTAGAAGAATCATCGTATGATGAACAAAACTCAAATAAATACTGAACGTAGACATACTTTATGCCAAAACAAATATATCAGCTTTTATTTGCCTCGCTGCTGAGTAGTTATCTGCTTACAGGTTGTCAAATTGTCAGCGTCAAAAGCCAGGGCATTAATGTCACCATTGCCAATGAACGTGAAAGTATCCTTACCCGAAATAAATTGAGTGAAGCCAGTTTAAATGTGCTGTCCATGACCGGTCGTGAAGCTAAAATCTGTTCCGACCAACCCGACCAGTGTATTCAGGAACTGCAACAGATTCCGCAAATTCAGGACGAACAGCTGCTCTCTACCTCCAGCGAAATTTACCTGGCCAAAGCATTGGAATTTGAAAATTCTTCTGACTGTAAAACCAGTACTTTAGCCAGTACCCGATCTGAAGAAAAACAGAAACAGCAACAAGAAACCTATGATCAATGTCTGGATCAGCAACTGTATATGCTGGATAAAAGTATCCGCTACAGCTATGCCTACATGTTTAAGACCAAACGACAGCCCAAAGACCGCATTTTTGACAACCGGCAGGTGCAAATACGTGACTTTTATAATTTAGCACTGGCTAAACTGGTAACTGCTTATGCCTTGCGTCATAAACCTACTGTAGTTGAGCCACAGGTCAAGGTGGGTAAAAGTATTTATCAGATCAACTTTGATTACTATCCACAGCTCAAAAATCAGAAAATCGAGCAGCTGCTTTCCAGTTACAACCTGAATTTTTCAGGCTTACGTTCCATTAACCGTCGCGATGGTTTTGGCTCAGAATTTGTCCTGGTTCTACCGCAGGTCAAGGATGGTATTAGCGAAGGGAAAAATAAATATATTATTAACCCAATAAATTTCAGTTACAAAAACGGGGTCAATCCCAATATTCATCAGGCCCGCTATTTAGCGGCAACCCTGACTGCCCAGCCTAAAGCGGCCAGCAGTGTAGAAGACATTTTAAACAATGCAGAATTTGAAATAAAAGCCTTTGATCCGTACAAATATGATCAGGTCAATATGGCCGGAAAGACCTATCCGCTGGCTGGAAACTTTTCTACGCCTTATGGCTTATGGCTTGCACAAAACAATCTCGGCCGGGCAGCCTATTTAACCCTTATTGACCGTGATGATCATCTCACCATGCCGCATTTATATATGCTGGAACCTTATAATCCGAATAAAAAAGTGATTGTCTTAATCCATGGTCTGGCCAGCAGCCCTGAAGCATGGATTCGTCTGACTAACGATATTATGGGGGACACAGTACTACGGGAAAATTTTCAGGTCTGGCAGGTATTTTATTCAACTAATATGCCGATTATGGAAAGCCGTTTTCAGATTTATGCCCTATTGACTCAGGCCTTTGCCCAGGTCGATGCCAATGCCCCTGCCAAAAAAGATGCGGTACTGGTCGGACATAGTATGGGGGGCATTATTGCCCGGCTTTTGGTCAGTGATGCAGACTTAACCCAAAAAGCCTTATCCATGATGAATAATCGTCAGTTAAACAAGTTTCAAAAATTACCGATTATTTCGCAGCGCCTGGTCATCAAGGACATTCCTAATTTTTCTCGGGCGATTTTTCTGGCCACCCCGCATCGGGGAACCGATTATGCCGATCGCTGGTTTACCAAGGCAGCACGTAAAATCATCCGTATTCCCGGAGCTTTCCTCTCTGCGATTAGCGATAGCATACAAACTCAGGATCTGGATTTGAAAGAGCTGTTACAGCAGATTGATCATGGCCTGATTCAAAATGGACCGAGTGATTTAAGTTATCAGTCCAAGTTTATTGAACTGACCAAAGACATTAACCCGCGTAAAGGATTGGTCTTTCATTCCATTATTGGCAATATCACCAACAGTAATGATATCCATGTGATCACTGATGACATAGTGCCCTATAAGAGTGCCCATCTGGAGGGTGCTATTTCGGAAAAAATTATTAAAGGCGGTCATTCCATTCAGGAAACACCAGAAGCTGTTTTAGAATTGCGTCGTATCTTGCGTCTACATTTAACCAGACTTGGTTTGCATCAGCCCTAATGTCCGCTTGAGTTCTCCAGTTTCGTATCAACCCGCAGCGTCATTTTCATTGCCGGTACAATCAGCACTGCGATAAAACCCGTCAAACTGTTCTCCTAATTTTTATTCATTTACTGCAAAGCATTTTTCGCAATTCATGCAAATTTGATAAGATGTCTGAGCAAATGAAATAGCGTTTTTCCATAGCTCGGGTTGGCTTGAAAATAACAATAAGAACAAAGCCAGAGTCTAGGATTTAACGCATATCGTTTCATGCATAAATTTGAAATTGGTGAGACAGCCAAATTTTAACGATGAGATGTATTTAAATATTTAAGGATTTTACCTCAATGAGTTACCCGGAAATCATGGCTGATCTTTCCACTTTAACGCCGATGATGCAGCAGTACATGAGCGTCAAAATGCAGCACCCGCACTCCCTGATGTTTTATCGCATGGGTGACTTTTATGAACTGTTTTTTGACGATGCCCATAAAGCCGCCAAATTACTGGGGATTACCTTAACCCACCGCGGTAAGGCCAATGGCGAACCGATTCCCATGGCAGGTGTTCCCTATCATGCCGCTGAAGGCTATTTGGCCCGTCTGGTCAAAAAAGGCGAAACCGTGGTCATTTGCGAACAGCTTGGTGAGGGCGAGAGCGCAGGCTCTCGCGGAAAGGCACCTATGGAGCGTGGTGTGGTGCGTATCATCACTCCGGGCACCCTGACCGATGATGCGCTATTGAACAGTCATCAGTCTTCCAATCTGGTTGCACTCTGCTTACATCAGGGGCAAATTGGTATTGCATTGCTGGATTTAAGTGCCGGTATTTTCAAGGTACAACAACAAGAGTTTCATCACGAACAACTGGCAATTGAACTTTCCCGCTTAATGCCAAGTGAAATTGTGGTAGATGAAGATATTGTCGATCCCAATATTATCGAGCAGATCAAAAAACAACTCGACTGCCCTGTGACCCGTCGTCCGAATGTCGATTTCAACCTGAATAATGCACAAAAAACCTTATGTGACCAGTTCGCGGTATCTACCCTGTCCGGCTTCGGAATTGACCATTTACCGCTGGCCAAAGCGGCGGCAGCGGCACTGATCCATTATGCCAAAGAAACCCAGAAAACTGCTTTACCGCATATCCGCTCGATTCAGCTAGAACAAAGCAGTGATTTTATTGCGCTAGATCCGGTCACGCGTCGCAATCTGGAACTGGTTGAACCTCTATTTGAACATGGTACATCCCTGTTCCAGCTGATCAATGACTGCCAGACTGCCATGGGTGGCCGACTGCTCAGCCGTACACTGATGCAGCCTTTACGCGACACCAAAATACTGGATGCCCGTTTGGATGCCATTGCCGCTATGTTGAGCGGTTATCATGAAACACCGATTCGTCTGGTCCTGAAAGAAATTAGCGATATTGAACGTGTACTGAGCCGTGTCGCTTTAGGCAGTGCACGTCCGCGTGATCTGGTACAACTACGTCAGGCCTGTGCGCAAATTCCTTTTTTACGCCATGCCCTACAGCCAATGATGCAGACTAAGCAATCCGTTCTAATTCAGCAGCTGACAGATGAACTAGGGGATTTTAATGGCCTGCATCAACGCCTGATGTCTGCGATTGTCGAAAACCCTCCGGTATTACTCCGTGATGGCAATGTCATTGCAGAAGGATTTGACAGTGAACTGGATGAGCTGCGTAAAATCCGTGATCATGCAGGCCAGTTCCTGATTGATCTGGAAACTCAAGAACGTGCCAACACCGGCATTTCAACCCTGAAAATTGGCTATAATCGTGTCAGTGGCTACTATATTGAACTGACTCGTGCTCAAGCCGAGCAGGCACCGGATCATTATATCCGTCGCCAGACCTTAAAAAATGCCGAGCGTTATATCACGCCGGAACTGAAATCTTTTGAAGATAAAGTCCTGTCCAGCGAATCACGTGCCCTTGCGCGTGAAAAAATGCTGTTTGAAATGCTGCTGGATGAATTACGTCAAGACATTGGCAATTTACAGATGATGAGCAGCGCTATTGCCCAGATTGACATGCTGGCCAATTTTGCCCATCAGGCGCGTTTACGCAACTGGTCCCGTCCAGAATTCAGCCCTGAAATTGGGGTTAAAATTGTTGCAGGCCGGCATCCTGTGGTGGAAGCCTTAAGCAAAACTGCTTTTACCCCGAACGATACCACACTAGACTTTAACCACCGTATGGCCATTGTGACCGGTCCGAATATGGGCGGCAAATCCACCTTTATGCGTCAAACCGCACTGATCAGTTTACTGGCCTATTGCGGTTCCTATGTGCCTGCAAAGTCCGCAGTATTAGGCCCGATTGATCGCGTGTTTACCCGTATTGGTTCAGCAGATGACTTATCGACCGGTAAATCGACTTTTATGGTGGAGATGACCGAAACTTCGCAAATTCTGCATCATGCCACCAACCAGTCTTTGGTACTGATGGATGAAGTCGGACGCGGAACCAGTACCTATGATGGTTTGTCTCTAGCCTGGGCTTGTGTGATTGACCTGAGCAAACGGATTAAGTGCCTGTGCCTGTTTGCGACTCATTATTTCGAGTTGACCGAACTGGGCAAGGAATCAGGAATTGATAACTATCATGTCACAGCCAAGGAGCTGAACGGTAATTTAATCCTGCTACACAAGGTTCAGCACGGCCCTGCCAGTCAAAGCCATGGCTTACAGGTAGCAAAACTGGCCGGTATTCCTGCCAGCGTGATTAAAGAAGCACAAAATCGGTTAAAGATTCTGGAAAAACAGCAACATCAACAGGTCAATAAGGTAGTACAAAATGACTTGTTTAGTGCGATCGATGAACCGGCTGTAGAAATTATTGAACGTGTAGTGGAAATTGAAAAAGATAGCCCTGCACTAAGGTTGTTAAGATCGCTGGATGTAGACAATCTTTCTCCCCGGGAAGCCTTGCAACAAATTTATGCTTTAAAAGATGCCCTGGAAAGCTAATTTAAATCTGTGCCAGAAAAAGACTTCTAAATAGAAGTCTTTTTCATTTACTACATATATTTAATGAAATATTCAATTTTTACTAAAATTAACAGCCTTATATATAATAAATATCAATAAAAGCAATTGTTACTTAGCAGCATTTTTGCCTAAAATACAGCAAGAGTAACTAGAACCATATTTTTTAGGTAGCTGTCGCCATGACCTTTGTTGTCACTGAAAATTGTATTAAATGTAAATACCAAGACTGCGTAGAAGTTTGTCCGGTAGATTGTTTCTACGAAGGTCCAAATTTCCTCGTGATTAATCCAGATGAATGTATTGACTGCGCATTATGCGAACCTGAATGCCCGGCAAATGCTATTTTCTCGGAAGATGAGTTGCCTGAAGGTCAGGAAGTCTTTATTGAGCTGAATGCCGATCTTTCACAAAAATGGCCAAACATCACTCAAATTGGTGACCAGCCTGCCGATCGTGAAGAATGGAACGGTAAAGCCGACAAGTTACAATACTTGGAAAAATAAGACTGTTTCTGAGCCTGAAAAAGATCAGCATAGGCTGATCTTTTTTATACTTAAAAAAACATTTGATTGCAATATTTTCAAATTTTATCCTTCAAATTAGATTAAAATAGCATGTATTTATAAATATCTGATTTCTATAATGAAGCATGTTTTAAAGGGCTTACTGGGCTTGAGCTTGGTCCCACTTGTCATGATTGGATGTAGCACATCTCCTCAGAAACAAGGGCAAATGCCCCATGGAAAACGGATCTTCATTCCTCAAGAACGCATTAGCCTTGAACGCCCAATTCCACCTAAAACAGTACCTTATGTTTATAATTCATGGATTGCCATCGGTGATAATTTACATCGTGTCCGTGAATATGAAAATTTTCTGGAACGTAATGGTGTCGGCAATATTATCCCAAGTTTCGAATTGTTGCGTTCTGCCCGTGACTGGCAAAAATGCGGCCGTCCACAATATATGATTCCTAACCGTGAATTGTGGAACAATCAAATTGCAACTTTACGTGTCTTTAAATACCTGGTTGCTGCCAAAGTGCTTACTGACTTTGAAGTGACCTCTGTTTACCGGGATTTGTCACTTAACCAGTGTGCCGGTGGCGCAAATTCATCACGCCACTTATTTAATTCGGCGATCGATTTCCGTATTGGGCCTGAAGTGCCCCAAGCAGAAGATTATGCATTTATTGAAAATAGCAAATTTAAATTATGTCAATTCTGGGTGCAGTACGGACAAAGCCTGAATATGGGACTTGGGCTATATGCTTCTGGTCAAATCCATATTGATACTCAAGGTTACCGCACCTGGGGTCCAGACCACTCACGCCACAGCTCGATGTGTAATTTTTAAAATCGTGTATTGCGGTAAAAAAGAGATCCTGCTGATCTCTTTTTTATTGCCCTATTTTCAATAAATCAAAACGATAAATTGCACTCTGAATGGAAAAGTTTAAAATGCATGCATCGCAACACAGGTGACCAGACTATGCAACAAATGTGGACAGAGATTGATGCTTACATCGATTCACATTTAATTCCAGAAGACCCCATTCTGCTACAGACATTAAAAAATACTGAAGATAAAGGTTTTCCAGATCACCTCGCAGTCGCACCCAATCAGGGCATGCTGCTGCAAATGCTGATTCAGATGAACAAGTGCAAACGTGTACTGGAACTGGGTACCTTTGCTGCCTACAGTACAATGTGGTTGGCTCGTGCGCTACCAGAAGATGGCTACATTCTGACCATTGAGGGTCGTGATACTCATGCAGCTTTGGGTCAGGAAAATATTGATCATGCCAAACTTCCGCAGACCATTGAGCTTAAGGTAGGGCGTGCAGCAGATGTATTAAAGGCATTGCCTGCAGATTTTGAACCATTTGACTTTGTGTTTATTGATGCCGACAAACAGAGTTATCCAGAGTATCTAGAACTCAGCTTAAACTTGTCCCATTCAGGGACTATTATTGTGCTGGATAACGTGATTCGTGCTGGCGAGATCATTAATCCTGCAAACCACAAACCTAGTATTGAAGGTATTCGCGATATGTTTGTCGCCTTGCAAGACCATCCTCGAATTTTGTCCTGTACTGCATTACAAACAGTTGGTAGCAAAGGACATGATGGCTTTGCACTTGCCATAGTGAAATAATATGACACAAAGGTTAAAAAACAATCTTTTTATTTTTTTTGTTTTTTATTAATAACTTAAAGATACTGTCCATATAGTTATCCACAACTTATGCGGATAACTATGGGCAATTATTAATCAAACCTGTTAGATATTGACTCAGTTATTTCACCACCAGTAAGGGTACGGTTGAGTTTCGGAATATACTTGTTGCCACACTTCCCAAAAAGAATTGGCGAATCTTGCTGTGACTAAATGCACCCAGCAATATCAGTTGTATGCCATGTTCACTTTGGTATTCCAGTATATTTTCCGAAACATCGCCATAACGGTATTCAGTCACCACATCCATCCCGGCATCACGTAAATACTGCGAAGGTTCATTCAGTATTTCCGGATGATCACCTACATATAACAGATGGCACTGTAAGAGTCTTAATAAATCACTTTGTGCGACACGTTTCATCAGATTAACGCAGGTTGGTGAATATTCATAGGCAAAAATGAATCGTGTGGGTGGTTTAAACTGTTCCCCGACGGTCATTACGGTACATTTTGCACCACGAATAAAATTTTCTACATTACTGCCTATTGGTTTGTTTCGTTCCGCAGAACGCTCTCCGACCCGGCCAATAATGGCGATGTCATCTTCTTTAAGCACATGAAAACTTTGTTCCAGGAAATCGCCTTTTTCTTGCAGATGCGAGGCGCTAATCTCATACTTCTGCTGAATCATGTCAGAAATATGGGTTAAAAGATTATTGCTGTAATCCAGTGCCAGTTCACTTTGTTTTTGTTCAAGTTCTGCCAGTTCTTTCAGTAACATTGCATTACTTTCAAACCCGATCACCCCACTAATTTCCCCCAAATGATAACTAGCCGGGTAATAATCTAAAACCTGTAATAGTACCAATTCACGTTGTGTCTGCTTTGCAACCCATGCCGCAGCTTCAGCCACTGCATTTACACATGGAGAAGAATCAATACAAGCGATTACACGTTTCATTTTCGCCTCGCTTTTCGCCCATACAGGCTTTAAGTCTAATTGTTATTTTAACTTAGCATAACTCTTCACCGCTGTGCAGGCTTTTATGTAATTAAACTTACTCCCTGATTCATCTTCATTTTCTTGGATTTTTTAATCCCGATGACGAATAAACCTGGCCGGATTACCCGCAACAATAGTTGCCTTTTCAACATCCTTTGTGACCATACTGTTCATGCCGACAATGGCATGAGCATCAATCTTTATACCATCTTTAACACCCACATGCGCGCCTAGCCATACATCCTGACCAATCTCGATGCCCTGAGAACGTACCGCTTGCTGGTAAATGGGCTGTGCAAGTTCAATCCCGTGGTCAAAAGCATATAAATGGCAATATGCAGCTATACGGACCTGATCATGTAGCTTGATCCCCATGCGCCCACCATCGAGAATACAGTGATGGTTAATGGCCACTTCATTGCCAATTTCTAAAGGACCATGCAAGGTACAGTCTGCGGCAATAAAAGTATTGTCACCAATCGTGATTTTCCGGCCCGGCTCGGCAAAAATATGGGCCAGCGGTGAAATAAAACAGTTTTCACCAATTTCGACAGTTTCCATTTCCATCAAATAAGCCTGATATTCTTTTTGCCACTGTTCTGCCCAGCCGCGATTTTTCGGTTTTAATGACCAGTACAGCCACGGCATGTAATTTAAACGGTGCTTATGTTGTTCACGATATTTTAATAGCGGATCCTGTTCAGTCATGGTTCGGCTCTTCTACAATTTTCAGTTGTTCACGTCCGCGAGTCACATCCTGAATTTTCAGTGCCAAAGGCTGAATTTGATGAACTTGTAACAAGGCTTCGACCTGTACGCCTGTGGCAGTATATTGTTCTTGAAATTCGATGTTTTGGTGGTTCAACTCATACTGAAAAATAGCCCATTCATTAAAATGGGAGGCAAAGCTGACTTTCTTTTTTTCAATCAGTTCAATTTTTTCCGCCAGTACCAGGCACTGCCCTGCACAACCACCATAGGCCCGAACTAGCCCTCCCGTTCCGAGTTTAATACCGCCAAACCAGCGATTGACCAGAACGATGATATTGGTTAATTCATTGCCTTCAATGGTTGCCAAAATCGGGCGTCCAGCAGTACCTGATGGTTCACCATCATCATTAAAACGAACATTATGGCCAATTTTCCATGCCCAGCACTGATGTGTGGTGGTGATATCTTTATGGAACTCTAAAAAGTTTTTGACATCCTGTTCATTTTCGACTGGTGCAGCAATCGCCTGAAAGCGACTTTTTTTAATGTCTTCTTCGAAAGTAACGGATGAGGCAATCGTAAATGGCATAAATCTGGAATAAATAACAATACAGCAGCAGTATAGCCTGTTTTGAACCGCTTGCAGATACAAAAAAACCTCCTATAAAAGAAGGTTTCTTAATAATTAAAAATATTTAAACTTAAATGATACTGTAATTTATAAGATTAAATCATTCTGATTAAACTTTAATTAAACAGTAAAATCTTCACCCAAATAGACTTTGCGCACAGTGTCATTTTCAAGCACTTCTTGCGGTGTACCCTCTGCAATTACCGCACCTTCACTGACAATATAGGCATGCTCACAAATCGCCAATGTATCCCGTACGTTATGATCGGTAATCAGTACACCAATTCCGCGGTCTTTAAGTTCACGGATAATATCCTTGATGTCCGCTACAGAAATAGGATCGACCCCCGCGAAAGGTTCATCAAGCAGCATGAACTTGGGATCGGCCGCCAAAGCACGGGCAATTTCAGCACGACGGCGCTCACCACCAGACACACTCATCCCCAGTGAATCCTTAATATGCGTGATTTTAAAATCTGCCAATAGTTCATTTAAACGCTGTTGACGCTGTTGCTTGTTCAGATCTTTACGGGTTTCAAGAATCGCCATAATGTTTTCAGAAATCGTCAGTTTTCTAAAAATTGAGGCTTCTTGCGGCAAATAACCAATGCCTTTACGGGCACGTTCATGCATGGCCAAGTCTGACAAATCAAGATCATCCAAATGAATCTCGCCTTTGTCCATCCGAACTAAACCCACCACCATATAGAAACTTGTGGTTTTACCCGCACCGTTTGGACCAAGTAAGCCTACAATCTGTCCACTCTGCATCTGAAAAGAGACATCTTTCACAACCCATCTTTTACTATAGTTTTTTGCCAGATGTTTAATACACAATGTTTGGGGCTGATTTAGCGGTTGATCCATTAATCACGTGCTCCTGGGAACGTTTTTGAGCTAGATGGTGGAATAATAATTTGTACGCGACCTGAAGATGAGCCAGTATTGTTCGGTGTACCTGTCGCTTCAACATCACCTTTATTCATGCTGTATTTCAAAGTATTACCGCGAATACTTGCCCCATCCTGCTGTAAAAATGCATTGCCGGACAAGGTGATAATGCCAGTTTGGGCATTATAAAGAATCTTTTGTGCCTGACCTTTCGCCAAGCCTTTATTGACATCAATTTGTTGTTGGAAACGTGCCGGACCGCCTGTCGCCGTAATGCTACTGATCTGTTTTTGACTGTTCAGATTGGCAACAATAGAGTTGGCTTGCAATCTCATGGTGCCCTGTTCGATGATGACATTCCCGCTATAGGTCGTCACCCCGGATTTTTCATTATAGGTGGCACGGTCAGCAACCAGTGAAATAGGCTGATTTCGGTCAGATGGAATGGCCAATGCCGCTGCCGACGAGAATACAACCAAACCGGCTAAAGCTGCCTGTTTAAGCAAAGTTTTAGACAATGTAAGCTTAAGATTGTGGTTCATATTTTCCTCGAATATTAAAAAATTCGTATTGACCGTCATTTAAATTGGCTTTCAGACCTTGGCTTACAAATTCAGCTTGCGGAGATTGCACAATGACCTGTTTATCTGTCTCAATTTCCCGGGTTTCAGGATATCCGGTTAATTCCTGGGTCTGAAACTGCATTTTGCCCTGTGGCATCAACTTGGTCGCCACGACATTTCCTGACAGAATCACCCGTTGATTGTCATCATAACTGTTCGCCACTTTGGCATAAAAAGTGGCATCAACTGCGCCATTTTTATACAGCGAGGCATTCAGGTTCTCGAGTTTGGCCGTTTCTTTTTGCATGTCCTGTTCCATACGGTCGACCTGAGCACGGGCATACAAATTACCGTTGTCATCGGTTTGAGTCAGGTTAATTTTTTCAGCGGAATAGGTCATGCTTCTGGCTGAATCAACCTCGAGCTTGTTGCCCTTACCACTGTAATAGTAGTAACCACCACTTATAGCTGCAATTGCTATAGCAGTCAGGTATAAAACTTTTGTATCCATAAGTGTGGCACTTAACTCAAATTCAATGAATTGTTTAACAATTAATGTGGGGCAGCGGTATAGGTTTCAAGCAGCTGTTCATAAGCCCCTTTGGCCGTCAGAATCATGTCGCAGATTTCACGCACTGCACCACGACCACCCATGGCCTGAGTAACAAGGTCAGCACGGCGTCGAACTTCGACATGACCATTGGGAACAGTCACTTTCATACCGGCAATGGCAAATGCCGAAAGATCAGGCCAGTCATCGCCCATATATAAACAGTCTTCTGGAGCAACATTCAATTGGGCACAGGCTTCGCGTAATGCAGTGCCTTTGTCTTCACGGCCCTGGAAAACCAGGTCTACACCCAAGTCAGACATGCGCTTTTCTACAATATTGCTTTTACGTCCAGTAATAATAATGACTTTTACACCGGCTTTCTGTACGAGTTTCATACCTAAACCATCACGGATATCAAAGGACTTGATTTCATCCCCGGTATTGGTCAGGGTGACAAAACCATCACTCAGAATTCCATCGACATCAAGAACCAAAGCTTCAACATGGCGCGCCTGTTCCAATAAAATATAAGATGCCATTTATTAATTTACCCCGGCTTGAATCAGGTCATGCATGCTAATCACGCCAATAACCTTGTTTGCACTATCTACTACAACAAATTGATTAATTTTCTTTTCGTTCATGCGCTCTAGGGCTTCAACGGCACGTGCCTCTTGCGAAATGGTCAATGGATTTTTAGTCATGACCTCAGAAACCGGCAAGTTCACATCAAAGCCTTGTTGTTTATCAATTAAACGACGTAAATCGCCATCAGTAAAAATACCCAATAGAACGTCATTTTGATCGACAATTGTGGTTAAACCTAGGCGTTTGTTTGAAATTTCGTATAAAACCTGATTCATTGGTGTATCTGGAGAGACTTTTGGCAATTCTGTACCTGTGTGCATGAGGTGTTCGACATGTAACAACAAGCGTTTACCTAATGCACCGGCTGGATGAGACAGCGCAAAATCATCAGCAGTAAAACCACGTGCATCCAGCAAGGCAACCGCCAAGGCATCGCCTAAAGCCAGAGTTGCCGTGGTGCTTGAGGTCGGTGCCAGACCCAGTGGACAGGCTTCCTGAATATTTCCCAAGGTTAAAGCGACATCGGCATTTTGCGGCATAGGGCCTTTGTTGTCGCCACTAATGGTAATTAGAGGAATTTCCAGACGCTTGATTAATGGCATGAGCATCATGATTTCATCACTCTTGCCCGAGTTAGAAATGGCAATCAGCACATCGCCAGGAACCAGCATGCCCAAATCGCCATGTCCCGCTTCACCTGGGTGCATAAAGAATGACGGCGTACCTGTAGAAGCAAAGGTTGCTGCCATTTTACGGCCGATATGCCCTGACTTCCCCATACCGGTAATGACTAAACGCCCTCGACACTTCAAGATGATTTCACAGGCACGACTAAAACGATCGTCAATTTGTGTTGCCAATATTTCCAGTGCTCGTTCTTCTATACGCAAAGTTTCTAATGCAACTTTTTGAAAGTCTATTTGATTTGGCATATTTGGTGGGTTCAAAATAGGTTTACCTTTACTCTATACAGAGTTGATTCAATCAAGCAAAAAATAATTTTCGCAATTTTATCATATCTATGCAAATGTCACGTTTCTAAATTACAAGATTTCAATAATTGTGCAGAAATTATGGTGAGTAAAACTCAGGTTTATCGCGAACGTCATCCTTACTCTCTTCAGGTCATGTGTCATGAATCATTCTGCATTTATGTAAAGCTGAGTGTATATTATGAAACTTGGTTTATTATTTAATTCTCATATGAAAAATACGCTTTCTGATCACAAGCAAATTGGTGTGGTTGCCACTTTTCCTGAACTGGTCAATTCCAAGTTTCAAGGAAATATGAATGCCATGTGCTGGTATAGAAATCTGGCTGGTGATTTTAAAGAGATTGTGACTAAACTTGAATTAAAAGAGAATATTACAGAAATTTCTGTGGAAGATCTTTTAGCGCTGCAACTTTCAGAACAAGGTCATCTGGCTCGGGAAATGATCTTAAAAGATATCCAGCTATTAACCGATTTCGGAGCATCCCCATCTCTTAATTTACTTAAAAGTTATGAACGGGATGAAGAGCTGGATTTCATTGCAACAGATGTGTATTCCTATCACGTTGACCGCTCACCTATAGAAACCGATACTTTCTTATGTACTTATTCTGGTTGTGCCAGTGATATTTTGCCAAATGATCAGGTTGAGCAAAAGATTTTGATTCCCGAATTAAGAGCAAAGCTGAAAGACTTACATGATGGTCCAGAAACTGAGTTCGAAAATTTCCTGGAAGAATATTTCTTTGATTTGCATTATGCCCCCAAAGCGGATGCAACACCGATCAATTTAGGCCAGGGACATCTTTGGCGTTTGGCTGTCGATCATCCAACGCAGCCCGTTTTGCCTTGCGTGCATAGAGCGCCTGCTGAAGCGGGTGAATACAGACTTCTCTTGATCTGTTAAATATTGATGAGATATAGGGCTCACTTGATCTATAAGATTTAGATGTTACATCTGTCTGTTTATTCAATGCTCTGCTCTTGAATGCTCTAGAGGAACGGGACAGATTGGTCCGTATGAACTCACATTCCCGCTATACAACTATTTTGATTGCTGAATTGTTATTTTTCAGGTATCGCTGATTATTTTCATGAGCAGTGTGCTTTCTTAAGCCATAAGTAATGACATTAAATTTTCATATCGAGTTTTATATTCCCTAAAAAACTTCTGCATTTTTTCGTTTTAACTTTATGAAAAAAAATGCTTAGGTTAAGATGAGCCATCTTTTGTAAAAGCATCTTAGAAGACCTATGCAGCCATTTGTTCTATATAACTCAGAGCAACGTAAAAAAGTAGAATTCGTACCTCGTAAAGAAGGTCATATCGACATGTATGTCTGCGGTATGACCGTATATGACTACTGTCATATTGGGCATGCTCGAGTGATGGTTGCATTTGACTACATTATCCGTTTCCTGCGCAGTCAGGGCTGGAATGTAAAATACGTACGTAACATTACCGATATTGACGACAAAATTATTAAACGTGCCAATGAAAATGGGGAAAGCATTACAGCTTTAACGGATCGTTTCATTCAAGCAATGAATGAAGATGCTGAAAACTTGGGCTGTCTGCATCCAGATGAAGCCCCTCGTGCGACTGATTACATCGACCAGATGCAAAGCATGATTGGTAACCTAGTCAATAAAGGCACTGCTTATCCATCATCAAATGGTGATGTGTATTTTGAAGTGGAAAAATTTGCCAAATATGGCCGTCTTTCAGGCCGTAAACTGGAAGATATGCAGGCCGGTGCATCTGAACGCGTTGATGTTGAAGTAGAGAAAAAACATCCATTTGACTTTGTGCTGTGGAAACATGCCAAAGAAAATGAACCGTCTTGGGCTTCACCTTGGGGCAATGGCCGTCCGGGCTGGCATATCGAATGTTCGGCAATGTCAACTTGCTGCCTAGGCAATCATTTTGACATTCACGGTGGCGGTTCAGACTTAATGTTCCCGCACCATGAAAATGAAATTGCCCAATCAGAAGCATCTACGGATGAACAGTATGTGAATTACTGGATGCATGTCGGTTTCATTAATGTTGATGGCGAAAAAATGTCTAAGTCTTTAGGCAACTTCTTTACCATTCGTGATGTGATGGAAAAATTCCACCCTGAAGTGATCCGTTACTTTATTGTGTCTTCACACTACCGCAGCCCAGTGAACTTCTCGGATGTGGCATTAAAAGAAGCCAAAACAGCCCTTTCCCGTTTCTATCATTCATTTAAGGCTTATCAGCAGGTCTACGGTGAAAAAACCGTAGAAACTCTGGATGATGCATTGGTTGAACGTTTTAATACTGCTATGCGTGATGACTTCAATACAGCAGAAGCCATTGCTGTACTGTTTGAAATCAACAAAGAATTCAACCGTGCAGTGAAAGACGAAAACCAGGAGCAGGCAGCGGTTTATTATTCAACTTTACGTCACCTTACCAATATTCTAGGTCTGGTTCAGTACAATGTTGATGACTTCTTGAAGTCTGATATTGGTCAGGAAGCATTAGGTTTATCTGAAGAACAGATTGAAGATTTGATTCAGCAACGTAAAGATGCGAAAAAGGCCAAAGAATTTGCCAAGGCCGATGAAATTCGCCAGTCTTTACTGGATCAAGGTGTGGTTCTGGAAGATACACGTCAAGGCACTATTTGGCGTCGTGCTGATTAATTAATCATTTGGAAGCATAAAGAGTTGACAGTTAAAAGAAACTCTCTATAATTCACTTCCATATTGCGGGAATAGCTCAGTTGGTAGAGCATAACCTTGCCAAGGTTGGGGTCGGGAGTTCGAGTCTCCTTTCCCGCTCCAGAATATGAAAAGCCCAGATCAATTGATCTGGGCTTTTTTATTTATTAATCTCATTAAGTTTTAAGCTGAATATACGCCAAACCCATAATGATAGTTCCACTTAAACTTTTTAGTAAAATACACAAGATCGTTTGCCCTCGCATAGATGGTTTAGAAAATTAATTAAAATAATTTACAGGCTCAATAATAAATCATAAAAGATACATTTTTATCCTTTTTCCTTTCCACATTCCGGCTATGTTAAGCTTTGAACAAATAATAAATATTGAAACAAGAGGACAGCATCATGGAGTATTACCAGCACATTCTAGTTTCTGTCGATGACTCGCCCATTGCCGTAGCCGCAGCTGATCAGGCCATGGTGTTAGCCAAAGCTTTTGGCAGTAAAGTGACCATTGTGAGCGTAGTGATTATTGATCCTTTAACCAGTGTCAGTTTTTATAAAAATGTTCCCGGCGTCACTGATTATTTTATGGAAGCTCAAGCTCATGCTAAAAATATATTGGCCGAGCTAGGTGCCAGATTTTCCGAAGCAGGTATTCCAGCAGAAACCAAGCTTTTAGCCAAACAATCCCCTAGTGAGGCCATTGCTGAACTTGCCGATGAACTAAAGGCCGATTTGATTGTGGTTGGATCGCATGGCCGAACCGGTTTGAAAAAAACCTTCATTGGCAGTATTGCCCAAGATATTCTGACCGCCAGTCATGTTCCTGTGCTTGTGGTTAAACATACCCAATAACCCTTTTACTCTGCTTTTTTATGCCATTAACCTATCACTTCTGAGTTAATGGCTTCACGCAATTGGGCTTAAAAACTGTCTTTTAAGGATTTGTGTTCTGCTCAGCTGACCTTATTGCTGCACTCATTTTAAAACACTTAGATTAGCATTTAAAAACATAGACATGAGCCAAGCAATCATCTCGCAGATTCTATAAAAAACATCAAACTACGACCATAAACCTATACGCATAAACGTGATTAAGACATAAACTTTGTTCACAATTTTTTATAGACATTCAAAGAGCAAAACATGTCACAACAAGATTTTGAAAATGGTTTAAAAGTTCGCACCGAAGTCATGGGCGAAGCTTTCGTAAAACGTGCACAGGACAATACGGTACCCTTTACCCAGCCTTTACAGGACTGGATTAATGAACATGCCTGGGGTTCAACCTGGCAACGCGAAGGCGTTCTTCCACGTAAATATCGTTCACTGATCACCATTGCTTTTTTAACCGCACAAAAAAGCCCCACAGAACTTAAGGGACATGTTCGTGGTGCACTCAATAACGGTGCAACAGTAGAAGAAATTCAGGAAGTGTTATTACACAGTTTGCCCTACTGTGGCGCTCCTGCCACCCAGGAAGCCTTTCGTGCTGCACTTGAAGTCATCAATGAATATCAAAAAACTGAATAATATAATTTGATATTTATAGAAATGGTTTAAGCAGTTTAGCATTTAAATTGCTTAGGCTATTTTTATTGTTGACGATCTGATTCAACCGCAATCCATTGAATTGCGCTGTAATTGACCTTGACTTAACTGCAAAGTTTCCGCTTCCAGATATTCCAGTTCTTCGGGATGATGTGTGACATAAATCACTGGCAAATCCAGCTCCTCTTTTATCCGTTTAAAAAACGGTAAAATTTGCTGTTTTAAGCTACGGTCCAGTCCCGTTAAGGGTTCATCCAGAAGCAATAAATGGGGGGAAGATAGCAGTGCCCGCCCAATCGAGACCCGCTGTGCTTCCCCACCAGAAAGCTGATGGGCCTTACGTTGTATCAAGGTGGTCAAATCCAGCAATTCGACAATGTCATCAAACTGGAACTTTCGTTCTGACTTATCTACTAATTTCTCTGCATAGCGTAGATTCTGCTGCACATTCATATGTGGAAACAGCAAGGCATGCTGGAAAATTAAAGCGATTTTGCGCTGATACATCGGGATATGAATATTCTGCCGGGTATCTATTAACAGCTGTTCATTCAACTGGATATAGCCTTGTTGTGGCTTGAGCAAACCCACAATATTTTTTAGCAAGGTACTCTTGCCACTCCCTGATGCTCCGACAATGCCTAACAGTTGCTGCTGCATCTCCAGTTCAACGTTCAGGCTGAAATCACCCTGCTGATAGAGAAAATCACATTTCAACATATCAGGCTCCCAATTTCCGTTGATATTTTTGCAAAATAAAATAGTTCGCAATCAGGGCTGAAAATGCCAGAAATAAAGATAAGACCACCAGCCGCATGGCAAATTCTTCGCCATTGGGTTGTTGCAGCAAGGAATAAATCGCGATTGGAATGGTGCGGGTCTCATCTGGAATATTGCCGACAAAGGTAATGGTGGCACCAAACTCTCCCAGACTTCGGCTAAAACACAGAATGCTCCCGATCAGCATGCCCGGCAGTGCCAAAGGCAGGCTAATACTGCAAAACACCCTGAACGGGCTTGCTCCCAACGAGCCGGCCACCTGTTCTAATTGCCGGTTAATCAATTGAAAAGACAGGCGAATCGGCTGCACCATCAAGGGAAATGCCACAATCATTGATGCCAGTACCGCCCCTTTCCAGTTAAAGGCCAGTTCAATCCCGAGCGCATTCAGATATTGTCCAATCCAGCCTTTATTGCCAAACAGCAGCAACAGTAAATAGCCCAAGACCACAGGCGGCAGCACCATCGGTAATTGCAAACATGCTTCAAGCAAAAATTTCAGCCTGAATTCATGGCGTGCCAATGTCCAGGCCAAAGCCACTGCAAACGGTAAACAGATGACCGTTGCCCAGAAGGCGACTTTTGCGGAAAGATATAAGGCACTCAGTTCTTCGGGACTGAACATTGCGTGGCGATCTCCCTATGGTTGATTTATAGATTAATTCATGCGAAATCCATATTTTTGAAAGATGCTTTTTGCCTGTGAACTGCTTTTCACAAATTTTTCGAACTGCATTGCCTCTGCATTTTTCTCGCCCTGCTTGGTCAAGGCAATCGGATAAATAATGGGATGATGCGAATCTGCGGGAAAAGTTCCGATTATTTTCACTTTCTGGCTAATAAATGCATCCGTTTTATAAACAATGCCTACCTCACACTCACCCCGCTCTACAAAAGCCAAGGCTGAACGAACATCATCCGTTCCTACAATGCGGCTTTTGAGCTGAGCCAGCCAATTCAGCTTGATCAAACTCTGTTTGGCATATTTACCCGCAGGTACTGACTCCATTTGTCCTGTACATAAATGCCCTTTAAAGGCTTGGGCAAAATTAAAATTGGGCTGTGGCTTAAATGCAATATTTAAATTTTTCGGGCTAATGACCACCAGCTGATTGAACAATACGGGCTTGGCCCTATTGTGATGAATGAATTGCTTTTTAATCAGATAATTCATCCAGTCCAGATCTGCAGAGAAAAAGAGGTCACTGCTGGCACCAGCTTCAATCTGTTTGGCAAGTGCTGAGGATGCACCAAATACTGCTACAACATCCGTTTTCGGATGCTGCTTTGCATACAATTTTTTAATGTCGTTAAGGGCATTACTCAGACTGGCTGCTGCGTAGATTTTTACCGTGCCTGCATAGGTAGAGGAAAATGTAACTGACAAACACGCTGCTAAAAACAGGGATTTTTTCATCGATATTTTCCTTCTCAGTGAATAAACAGACCTTGCACGATTTGCCCTTTAGATAATGCAGCTCCCGCAGGAATCCTGACCAGACAATTGGCCTGCATTAAATTGCTCAGCATATGTGACTGCTGTTTGGACAAGCTCCGGACTTTGAGCAGTCCCTGATCAAAACTGGCCGACATTCTTAAAAAACGTTCTCGGCTATCCATTTTTAGCTCATGGGTCAACACGACGCTAAACCAGTCCGGTTGCTGTTTCTGTCCTTGCAAAGCCCTTAACAGGGTTGAAGTATAAATTTGCATGCCTACATAAACTGCTGCCGGATTGCCCGGCAGTCCAAGCAGATAACAACGTGTGCGATCAGGGCGTGTTAATTCTGCAAAGAACATCGGCTTGCCCGGCTTTTGTTTCACTTTCCAGAACAGCTGTTCAAAACCCAAATCGAGGGCTACCGGTCGAATAAAATCATAATCTCCAACGGATACACCACCGGTGGTTAAAATCACATCATGGCTTTCCGATAATTCCTGGATTAAGGCTTTCACGGCATCTTCTGTATCAGCCACATGGAAAATTTCAACCTGCTGTCCTGCATTTTGAAACCAGGCCTGAATCAGGGGAGCATTGGCATCAAAAATTTTTCCTGCTGCAAAATCCTCGATGCTGCTCGCGACTTCATCTCCCGTAATGACCACTGCAACTTGGGGATAGCGAAAAACTTCAACCTTTTGAATGCCTGCCATACTTAAGGAGGCAATTGCACCTACTGAAAGGAACTGTCCTTTGTGGGCCAATAATTGTCCAACCGAAATTTCTTCACCCACATTGCGAATATCGGCATGAGCATGCAGGTTTTCGACTATTGCGATTTTGCCTGAATCGATGAGCTTGACGATTTCCTGACGTGCCACCGTGGTGGTTCCATAGGGAATTTTGGCGCCAGTAAAAATCCGTACGGCTTGCCCTGCCTTAAGTTGTAATTCGGACGAATGTCCGGCTTGAATTTCACCGATCAGTTTAAATTCGCTATGCGGCTCAATGGCAGATTGGGCGCAAATTGCATAGCCATCTACAGCGCTTTGCGAAAATAAGGGCAGATTAATGGCAGAATAAACCTCTTGCGCCAAATAGCGGTTTAAAGCCCCATTTAACTCCAGACTTTCCGTGGCCAGTCCCTGAGTATGCTGCAAAATTAAATCCAGGGCCTGATCTACCGTAATCAGGCCATGCTCTGCTCCACATCCAGACATGATGCTATTCATTGGTACCCCCCTGGATGGGGAATATTTTTCTGGACATCAAATAAATGTACCAATGCCGGCAAGACTGCAATCAACGATTCTTTCGCCCCCTGACGGCTACCCGGTAAAGTCATTACCAGACTGTTATCAATATAACCGGCTACACCGCGACTTAAAGCCGCATAAGGCGTACGCTTTTGGCCAAAACTGCGCGAGGCTTCCATCAGTCCGGGAATTTCACGTTTTAATAAAGGCTGCAGGGTTTCCACGGTTAAATCTTTTGGTCCCAGACCCGTTCCCCCAACGGTTAAAATTAGCGGATAGTCATTTTTTTGCTGTTCAATCAAGGCCAGTAACTGTTCCGGACTGTCAGGAATGACATGGTAAGCAATATCGCTAAAATTGGCTTCCTGCAAAATTTCCCGCACATTCTGTCCTGCCGTATCCGGTTTCTTTCCTGCAGCAACGGTATCGGACAACACAATGATAGACGCAGGCAGCGCTTCTTTTAATACACGGGTAAAATGGGATTTGCCGCCTTTTTTCTTTTGTAACTTGACCTGATCCAGGCATAAATCTTCCGGTTCACAATGCGGTTTCAACATGTCATACAGCGTTAAACCGGCCAGACTGACTGCGGTTAAGGCTTCCATTTCCACCCCGGTCGGACCGATGGTTTCTACGGTTGCAATAATCTCGACATGGGCATCGAACAGTTCATATTCCACATCGGCACGGTAAATCGGCAGCGGATGACACAGTGGAATCAGCTCATCGGTGCGTTTCGCAGCTAAAATGCCTGCTATCCGTGCTGTCTTCAAGGCATCGCCTTTTTCAGTATTGCCTTGACGTAATAATTCAATGCAATGTGGCGGTGCATGCAAAATCCCTGTGGCTACTGCAGTCCGGTAACTTTCTGCTTTCATCCCGACATTTTTCATTGCATATTTCCTGAATTCATTTTTACTTTAAATATTGCTGTTGACTGACATCTACCCGGGTTCACTCAGTAGATGAAACTGTTTTTAATGATGGCAATGGGCATGATCACCGTGTGCAGGTTGTTTATCTGCATATTGTTTATCTGCATGATGATGGACATGCACCTGCTCCGCTGTATCTTTACGGATACAGCAGCCTTCTACATATTGACTGCTGCCATCCAGATAAAATTCCTCTTTCCATACCGGAACTTCATGTTTGACCCGTTCCACCGCTTCTTCACAGGCAGCAAAGGCTTCGCGGCGATGGGCCGCATAGGCCATGGCAATAATGGCTTTTTCACCAATAGCCAAAGCCCCAATCCGGTGAATCACCCGAACATAGGACACCGCATATTTGGCCTGAATCTCCTGTTCGATCTGACGGATCATTTTTTCCGCCACGGGTGCATAGGCGGTATATTTCAGCGCTTTAACCGCTTTACCTTCATGATGATTACGCACGGTTCCGATGAATACGCCAATTCCCCCACACTCGGGAAAATGTTCGATCGGGTCAAAACTGTCCAAGCTTAAGGCAGTATCCTGAATTCTGCAAAATGTTTTCAATAACGTCATTTCAGCCTCCTGCCACTGGCGATAACAGCACTAGCCTGCTGTCGATGCTTAATTGCGTCTGGCGTGAAATAATGTCTTCACCGATGGCACAGGCACAGCGTTCAATCATGGCAAACGCTGCCGGATAATCTTGCCCTACTTGAGCCAGTACCTGAGCAACCGTGCTGTATGGGCTACACATCATTTCCAGATTTTCCGGTAACTGGCGTTCTACCGCACCAAAGGCCTCAATTTTAATTTTGATCTGTGGCATCTTAACCTCCTATCATGTGCATGCTGATTTTTCGGCTGCTTTTATTCATGCGCTGATTTTCCAAACGTTGTGCTATGGCGTGATAACCTGATTCTTTGTTCCAGATATATTTTGATAACACGGCATGCAAACTCAGCACACTCAAAGGCTCAGAACAACCCAGGGCTTTAATTTCAGTTTTTAGATTCAGGCCTTGAGGAGCAAACAGGCAATTATAAAATTCACCCTGTGCGGTTAAGCGGACACGATCGCAAGTTCCACAAAATGAATTGGTGATGGTGGATATGATTCCAAGCGGATGGCCATCCATAAAATACTGTCGTGCCGGCTCTGAACTGGAGCGTGATAAATCACCTGGCTGTTGAATTACAGTAAATTCAGTACTCAGGCTATCTAAAATCTGCTGTTCGCTGACCACATGTTCTGATGACCATTTACGGTCACCATCCAGGGGCATAAATTCGATAAAACGCAGCATAATTTTTTGCTGAACCGACCAGCGTGCCAAAGGCAGAATTTGATTGTCATTGATCCCGTTCATCAATACACAATTGATCTTGATTGGCAGACCTACCGCTTGTGCTGCATGAATTCCTTCCAGTACGGGAGATAACTCTTTTTGTGTCAGCTGTTTAAATTGATGTGCATCCAGACTGTCTAAACTGATATTTAAATCATCCAGTCCGGCCTGTTTTAAAGCCTGTGCATATTGTCCAAGATAATGCGCATTGGTAGTCATGGAAATGCGTTTTAAACCCAGCTTTTTTAGCTGTTGTAGTTGTGCAATAAAATGCACCACGCCTTGACGCATTAAAGGTTCGCCACCGGTAATGCGAATAGATTCGATGCCACGACGCACCATAAAATCACAAAAATGATAAAGCTGTTCAAAACTGAGCAAATCGTGTTTTTTCATCCATTCAGGGTGTTCCGGCATGCAATAGATACACTTGAAATTACAGCGATCGGTCACTGAAATTCGTAATTTGCGCTTGCTGCGACCAAACTGATCGACAAAACGCGCTTCGGTTTCAAGTTCTGTCATCATATTCATGTTGAACATCCATCTTCGAGCAACTTCCTGTTACCGCACAGCAATTGTGCGCAAGATTTAAAGTGCCCAATCTTGTTATTGTTAGAATTGCAATAAGTGTTCCAAGTTTGTGCCAAAGGCAAAAGATTCAGTTTTAATGCAGAAATTTAAGTTGTTGATGCTGCTGTAGCTCATCCAGTGAATTAATGCTGTGAAAAAACAGGGCACGATTTTTAAAACTTGCCACTTGAGCGTGCAAGTCGGCAAAACAGTGTTTTAGACTGCGCTGTTTTTGTTCGAGATGACTGATGAAGGTAGGTAGACTACTGCGTTTAAGCAGACAAAATGGATAGAGTGCCTTGCCGTTGATTTCCACATAAGCCACCTCTGCCAGACTGTTTTTGGCCAAAGCTTGATGCAACTTGAGTAGAACTCGTGAAGGGATATAGGTCACATCACAAGGGACAAATAGCACATAGTCGGCCTGTACATGTGCCCAGGCACTTTTCATGCCCATCAGTGGACCTAAAAAGCCGCTCTCATCATCCTGATAGCAATCAATACTGGGAATGATTTTCTGGTAAATCGAATCATCCCGGTGACTGTTAATCCAGACATGTGCCACATCGGATTTTAGCTGTTGATGGATTTTGATCAGTTGAATCTGGTCATCAAATTTCTGCAACAGCTTATTGATGCCATTCATGCGCCGTGCCTGCCCCCCGGCTAAAATCACCAGATCGGTGCTCGGATAAACAGCATTTTTTAAGGTTTTTCTCATTCTACCGCCTCCATTTGACAGGCTTTAATCAGACCACGAATTTCAGGCAGACATGAACCACAGTTACCGCCCGCTTTTAAACAGGCAGTGACCTGTTTTTCATTGGTTATATTTTTTTCTTTAATGGTTTCAATAATGCGGTTTTTACCCACCTTAAAACAGCTACATACCAATGGACCTTCATTATTTGCCATCGACATCGGTTGTCCGGCAAGTAATGCCTTGCGGTGCATGGCACTTAAACGTTCACGTTTAAACAGGCTGGCGACCCAGTCACGATCAGGCAATAAAGCCTTGGGAGCAATATATAGGCTAGCAATCAAATGCCCATCTTTCAGCACCACACTGTGACTGATATGGGCAGTCTGATCTTCAATATTCAGCCATTCAAAACTTTCATCCTGAAATGGTAATAGCTCTTTTAACTGCTCTGTGGTCTGGGTAAATTTTTTACGGTCGGCCAGTTCATAACGCACAGCCTTGGCGGTGATGATTTTGGTCCACCACACCATATTCTGAATGGATGATTGCACAATCTTTTCAAAGCCCTGACGTACATAGAGGACGCCTTGCCACTGATTGTAAAATGGCTGGATGATGACTGGGGTATGCTTAAATTCAGGCTCACCGGAAATGGCATCCACCACCGGATTGACTACTTTGCCAATCCGTGCATCGGACGCGACCTGGTCATTCCAGTGAATCGGTGCAAAAACCTGTCCACGACGGATGTTGTCACTGACTGTGGCGCGTAATATACAACTCCCCCATTTCGATTTGACTTCCACCAGCTCGCCATCTTTGGCCCCGTATTTCAAGGCATCATGTGGATGGATTTCACAAAATGGCTCTGCGCGATGACTACTTAAATTGGCAGATAAACTGGTACGGCTCATGGTGTGCCACTGGTCACGAATCCGCCCGGTATTCAGCACCAAAGGAAATTCGCTACACACCTGATTGACGGGATTAACTGCGCTAATGGCAATAAATTGGGCTTTGCCATCCGCATGACTAAACTGACCTTTGGAATAAAGTCGCGCTACACAACCATCTGCCTGATGTTTAGTCCAGACCGGCCATTGCACCGGTTTTAGGTCATCATATTGATTAAAGGTTAAATCTGTTAAGCCGTTTAAATTAAAATAGCGGAAATATGGCGTTATATCGCACTGGCTTAAATCTGCATTTTGATGTGCCGATAAACGGGCATGTTCCAGAAAAATGTCATGGCTATTGTTAAAATCAAAACCGCTAAAGCCCATGCGTTTTGCGACCTGACTGATCGCCCACCAGTCGGCTTTAGCCTGTTCTGGCTCTTCTAAAAATGCACGCTGTCTGGAAATACGGCGTTCAGAATTGGTGACTGTACCATCTTTTTCACCCCAGCCTAAAGCCGGTAACAGCACGTCGGCATATTGTGTAGTGTCGGTGTCTTGGCAAATGTCGGACACCACCACAAATTCACACTTGTCTAAGGCACGTTTGACCTGATCGGCATCGGGTAAGCTCACCACCGGATTGGTGGCCATAATCCAGATGGCTTTAATTTTGCCACTTTCTACCGCATGGAATAGATCAACCGCCTTAAACCCAGCCTGCTTGGCGATATAGGGACTTTGCCAGAAGTTTTGCACCAGCTGTTGATGGTTTTCATTTTCCAGCTCTAAATGTGCTGCCAGCATATTGGCCAATCCACCGACTTCACGACCGCCCATCGCATTCGGCTGACCAGTCATGGAAAATGGCGCTGCACCGAGCTTGCCAATTTTTCCGGTGAATAAATGGCAGTTGATTATGCTATTGGCTTTATTTACCCCTTGTGAAGACTGATTCACCCCCATGGAAAACAGAGTCATTACTTTTTCAGTTTGGGCAAATTTCTGATAAAAAACTTGCAGTTTTTCCAGTGAAATACCGGTACGTACCACGACATCTTCAATGGACGATTCAGTTTGGCTGTGGATCAAAGCTTGCTCTAAGCCGTGGGTATGTGCAGCAATAAAATCTGGGGCAGCATGACCATTTTGCGATAGATATTGCAATAAGCCGTTAAATAACTTGACATCCTGCCCCGGTAAAATCGGCAAATGTAAGTCTGCTGCTTCACAGGTGCTGGTAAAGCGCGGATCAATCACCACCACAAACAGATCACGTTGCTCTTTGGCTTGCATGATGCGTTGATACAATACCGGATGACACCATGCGGTATTGGAACCCACCAGCACCACCATGTCGGTATGTTCAAAATCTTCATAGCTTGCCGGTACAATATCTTCACCGAAAGCACGTTTATGTGCCGCAACTGCGGAAGACATGCAGAGTCGTGAATTGGTATCGATATTGGCTGTACCGAGGTAACCTTTAACGAACTTATTCACTACGTAATAGTCTTCCGTCAGCAATTGCCCGGACACATAAAAGGCAATACTGTCACGACCATATTGATCAATGCATTGCTGAAACTTATTGGCAATTAAATCCGTTGCAGTATTCCAATCGGTCTTTTCACGCTGATTTTTTCTGCCCAGCATAGGATAAAGAACGCGTGTTTCAAGCCCCAGGGTATCGGCCAGATTACTGCCTTTAATGCACAGTTTCCCGTAGTTGGATGGATGATTAACATCCCCTGCAACCGACACTTTTTGCCCTAAAGCAGTGTCCTGCACAGTCGCAGTGACACCACAACCTACCCCACAATAGGGACAGGTGGTATTGGTGATTTTGGTATTTATTTCTGTGGAGCTATGCAGTTCCATAACGGGAATACTATTCATGGATGCTCCTTTCTATCGAATAAATTCACTTGAATAATTTCTTCTATTTTCCAAGCTATCTAAATCTTTAGAGTTCACGTAAGCATGTATTCTGTCGAGGTGGCATGGATGCCACCGTTTCCCATCATTACAGGACGTAATGTATGGGAAACAAAGATTTTTGTTACTTTTGATCTTTCAAAAGTAAGATCATGCCTACGCAATTACTCTTTACTTATTAGTGCAAAGTGTGGCTGTGCAAATATTTAAAATTGAACAAATACCACTTATGTGATTAGCCTGCTTTCTTTAATGCAAAATCTTTACCAAAAAGCAATTTATTACGAATATTACTGATTGGCGTTTGATCAGAAATCAGTTCTGCATACCAGGTACCATCTTCAGTATCACCAAACAGCACTGCACCAATGACTTTATCTTTTTGAATAATAATGCGTTTATAAATCTGACGTTTTTCATCATTCAAGATAATGTCTTCGTAATCGTCCTGTGGTTCACCATTTTCTAAATCAATTCGACCCGCTGAAAATACATCACAGCCACTGACCTTGAGCTGCGTTGGAACTGTCGGTGCTTTAAAAGTTAAGCTGCCGTGTTCGGCCAGATGTGAGGCACAAATAAAGGCTTGACCCCAAAGTGGTTCAACCAGACCGAAGGTTTGATTACGGTGCTCAATACATTCACCCACCGCATAAATACTCGGATCAAAGGTTTGCATGGTGTCATTCACCATCACACCACGGTTACAACGTAAGCCGGCACTTTGCGCCAATGCCATATTCGGACGGATGCCCACAGCAAAAACCACCAGATCAGCATCCAGCACCGTTCCATCTTTCAGCTTGATTTGGGTGACATGACCCTCTTCGCCAATCAGTTGTTCGGTATTGGCTTGAGTCATGATGTTGATGCCCTTGGCTTCAATACTTTGTTTTAACAGGCTGCTTGCACGACTATCCAATTGACGTTCCATAATCCGGTCCATCAAATGCAAAACTGTCACATTCATGCCGCGTTGTTTCAGACCATAAGCCGCTTCAAGCCCAAGCAGACCGCCACCAATCACCACGGCATTCTGTTTAGATTTGCAGTAATCCAGCATGGTATTGACATCATAGATATCGCGGAAACTGATCACGCCCTTTAAGTCCGAACCTGGAATAGGCGGGACAAAGGGTTTGGAACCTGTTGCCAGAATTAGACGATCATAATCCACCACCAAGCCTTTTTCGGTATAGACCTGCTTACGTGGACGGTCAATTTTCACCGCAGCATCACCGGCAATAAAGCGAATGTTTTTATCGCTATACCAGGCATGTGGATGCAGCATGATGTCATCAATGGTTTTATCGCCAGATAACACCGGTGAAAGCATGATGCGGTTATAGTTGCCCCACGGCTCTTCGCCAATGACCGTCACTTCATAACGTTCAGGTGCCATATCCAGTAAGTCTTCCAGACAGCGCATACCCGCCAGACCATTACCTACCAACACCAGTTTCATCTTTTCTTGGGAAGTGCCGTTATTGGTGATATAGGTTTTTTGCGGTGTAGGACTGATCCAGACCTTGCCATTTTCAATCTTGCTTGGGAAAACCAGTAACTTTTGATCTTTATCTTCCAGACAACGTCCGGTGGCCAGACTGAAATGCTGCTTGTAGATGGGAGATGCCACTACACGCTCACCCTGCAAATCGCCAATGATGCCGCGCGACATGACAAAAGCCTGACTAAACGGATCTTGATTGCTCAAGGCATAGACGCGTTTTTCATTACCGACACGGAAAATGGCAATTTGCTGATTTTCAATTAATGCACCTACACCGGTATTCGGGGTAATGTCATCCAGTGCACAAATTTCCAGCCATTCCAGCTCATTGGTTTTATTCATTTCTTTTAAAATTGTCATCATCTTTCTCCTTTATTCTTTTAAGCTTCAACAACAGGAATACGCATCACATCACGTTCAGCCTCGGTTTTTGGACGGATTTGCCCGCGCACCTCGGCGAATTGAATGTGTGGATCATTTTGTTGTTCAACTTTTGCATTGATAAAGGTTACGAAGCGTTTACGGACTTCCGGATCTTCCACCGCGGTACGCCATTCATCTTGATAGGTGCCGACCACATGGTTCATACGGCGTTCCAGTTCAGCAGCCAGACCCAGTGAGTCATTTACCACCACATCTTTTAAATAATCTAGACCGCCTTCCAGGTTGTCACGCCATACCGAAGTACGTTGCAAACGGTCTGCAGTTTGGATATAGAACATAAAGAAGCGGTCGATATAACGGATTAGAGTTTGCGTATCCAGATCCGATGCCAGCAATTCCGCGTGGCGTGGTTTCATGCCGCCATTACCGCAGACATACAGGTTCCAGCCTTTTTCTGTAGCAATCACCCCAACATCTTTACTTTGTGCTTCGGCACATTCACGGGTACAGCCCGACACCGCCATTTTCAGTTTGTGTGGTGAACGCAGACCTTTGTAACGGTTTTCCAGGAAGATGGCCAAACCGACTGAGTCATCCACCCCATAACGGCACCAGGTACTGCCGACGCAAGATTTCACGGTACGCAATGATTTACCGTAAGCATGTCCTGACTCAAAACCGGCATTGATCAGTTTCTCCCAGATTTCAGGCAGCTGATGCACTTGTGCACCAAACATGTCGACCCGTTGTCCACCGGTGAGTTTAGTATATAAACCGTATTCTTTGGCAATTTGACCGATTGCAATCAGGCCCTCTGGAGTGACTTCACCTCCAGCCATTCGCGGTACAACCGAGTAAGAGCCATCTTTTTGAACATTACCCAGATAATAGTCATTACTGTCTTGCAACCCTGCATGGCTTGGCTTCAATACAAAGTCATTCCAGCAGGAGGCTAAAATATTGGCTGCAGTCGGTTTACAGATATCACAACCTAGACCGTGACCATGTTGTCCGATCAAATCATCAAAGGTTTTGATTTCATTGACCCGCACCAGGTGATACAGCTCCTGGCGTGAATAGGCAAAGTGTTCGCAAAGGTGATTGTTTACAGTCACCCCTTGACGTTGCAATTCAGATTTCAATACTTGAGTGACTAAAGGTGCACATCCGCCACAAGCCGTTGCCGCTTTAGTACATTTTTTCAAGGCACCCAGCGAGGTTGAACCATCAGCGATAGCACTGCAAATATCGGCTTTAGAGACGTTATTACATGAACAGATGGTGGCACTATCTGGAAGCAGATCCACACCGCTACCACCCGCTTTGGCCGTAGATTGCGCATAGCCTGGCATGATCAGGCTTTCCGGATTTTCTGGAATTTCCAATCCATTCAGCATCATTTGCAGCAGGTCGTTATATTCTTTGGCACAGCCCACCAGAACAGCACCGAGTAGCTTGGTTTTTTCCGCATTCACCACGATTTTTTTATAAATCATGGCATCTTCATCTGCATAGAAATAACTTAAGGCATTTGGCGTCATGGCATGCGCATCACCCACCGATGCCACATCTACCCCCATCAGTTTGAGCTTGGTGCTCATGTCTGCGCCGGTAAATGAATTGCAAGCCTGATCCATGACATGTTTGGCTGCAATACGTGCCATGTCATAGCCCGGAGCCACCAGACCATAAATTTTGTTTTGCCACAGTGCACATTCACCAATCGCGTAAATGTCAGCATCAGAAGTCTGGCAATAATCATTGATGACAATACCGCCACGCTCACCCAGCGCCAAGCCGCTTTGACGCGCCAATTCATCACGTGGGCGAATCCCCGCAGAGAATAAAACGATATCGGTTTCAAGTTCAGAACCATCGCCAAACTTCATCACATGCGTGGTATTTTCACCGGCTTCGATGCATTGTGTAGCTTTTTGGGTATGAACTTTCACACCCAGATTTTCGATTTTTGCACGTAAAACCTTACCGCCTAAATCATCAATTTGTACCGCCATTAAACGGGGTGCAAATTCGACCACATGGGTTTCAAGATCCAGATCACGCAAGGCTTTCGCAGCTTCCAAACCGAGTAAACCACCACCAATCACCACGCCGGTTTTGGCATTTAAACTCGTGGCACGAATGGCATCTAGGTCTTCAATAGTACGGTAAACAAAGCAGTTTTCACGCTCATTCCCTGGAATAGGAGGAACAAAAGCATATGAACCAGTTGCCAGCACCAGTTTGTCATATGCAATGACTTCGCCATGATTGGTGGTAACGGTTTTATTCAGAGTATCTATTGCAATAGCTTTGGTGCTTAAACGCAGATCAATACCATAGGCATCGGCAAAATCCGCACGACATAAAGTTAAGTCTTTGGCTGATTTACCAGTGAAATATTCGGTTAAATGCACACGGTCATAAGCTAAACGTGGTTCTTCTGCCAGAATCGTGATTTCAACCTCGTCACCTGCATGTTCAAGAACCGATTCAATGAACTTGTGCCCTACCATACCGTGACCAATCATGACTAATTTCATATCAATTCTCCTTAATCCCTTTGCTTAACCTTGCGCCATGTTGTTGCGTTCAAGCACTGCATCTTCAAACAGTTTTTGTTCTTTCTGTTTATGCTCAACCGAGAAGCGAATCATCAGTACAAAGCTTGCTGCAATCACCACCAGTCCACCTAGAGCCATCAGGCAGGTTTGAATATCCAGCATGCCTTTCAGTAAGAAACCTGCTGCCACTGCACCGACGTTACCGCCTGCGCCAATGATGCCAGCAACACCACCCAAAGCATCACGGTCAATGAAAGGCACCAAGGCATAGGTGGCACCACAGGCCATGTGGGTAAACAGTGCAAAAACTGTCATGACCAGAATTGCGAGAACTGCGGTATTCATTTGAGAGAACAAGATCAGGAACAGGCCTTCCATCAAGATCATGCCGAACAGCACTTTGGTACGACCATCCAGGCCTTTTTTAATTGCGACTTTGTCCGAGACAATGCCACCTAAAGCACGGGCAAACAGCGCCAGTAAACCGAAGATCCCTGCTGCCAGTCCTGCTTCTTTGAGGCCAAAGCTAAAGTGTTCAACGTAGTACATCGCCACAATGTTATGAATGAAGATTTCAATACCGAAACACGCAGCATAAGCACCAAATAAAATCCAGACCCGGTAGTTACGTGCAGCGTGCATCAGAATCGCCATGCCGCCTTTTTTATCGCTACCAACTTGAATGCCTTGTGCACGAAGTTCTTTAAAGTTGCCTTGTGGACAGTCCTGGGTGAATTTCCAGTACATTGCACCGACAATCAGCATCATCAAACCTGGAACAATGAGCGCAATTCTCCAGCCCATCGCCTGTTCAACACCAAACATCACCAAGGCAGCAAGCATTAACGGCATCAAGGCTTGAGTTGCACCACCACCCGCATTCCCCCAACCTGCTGATGCAGCATTGGCAGTCCCGACCACATTCGGAGCGAACATAATACTGGTGTGATATTGCGTGATCACGAAGCTGGCACCAATGGCACCAATCAATAAGCGGAAGAAAAGGAAAGATTCATAGCTGTTGGCAGAGGCCACACCAAAGACAGGAATACTGCCGATAATCAGTAATGCGGTATAGGTTTTGCGTGGGCCATACTTATCACATAAAGGCCCGACAATCAGACGAACTAAAATAGTAATTGCGACTGCGGCAATATTAATATTGGCAATTTGATCTTTAGTAAGATGAAATTCACCGGCAATGACAGGCATGAGTGGGGCACAGGCAAACCAGGCAAAGAAACAGACAAAAAATGCGAGCCAACTCATATGGAAGGCCCGCATTGCTGCGCTACTGAAATTGAAAAGACTTATTTTTGTTGCTTTTTTAGCATTTAAATTTGAAGACATAGCCCTCTCCTTCCTGAACTGAACGTATTGTTTTATCTGTCATGCAGATAGCTGCACAGCAGATTCGATCAGAACGGACGTCTTTGGCCGTCTTACAATTTTTGGAGTCGTCTTTGACTCACAAGAGATATAGCAATGCGCGTGCCAATAACTCAGAGAAAACTATAAGTTTATATTTTTTATCATTTTTAATTTTTATTTATAATTTTTCAATGCCAGTAATGGTCTGCTTCTCTATTTTTAACTATGACCTCCTGACTCAGCTCAACAATGATTATGCTTCCTTGTAGCGCATTTTTGCATTAAGACAGTGCGCAATTTGCTCACCGTTCCTTGGTTCAGTGAACTTTTATTGAAATCATAATGATTTAACTCATTTGGCATTTTAATTGCTTTAAATAGATTATGACTTTTTCTTTCAGGCATGGCCTGATGATATTTAGCCCATATGCCAAAACTCAAAATCGCACTGATTGATGACGATCAAGACCGTGCCCATTACATTCAAGCCTCCCTGATCGAACACAATTTCGAGGTCGTGGCCTGCCTCAGCGCGGATCATTTAAGCATGTTCCGCCTCGAACAGTTGCATGCCGACGTGATTTTGCTGGATATGGATCATCCCCATCGTGACATCATTGAAAGCTGTGTCAGCCAGTTCGATCTGCCGACAGTACTGTTCACTAAAAACAGCCACAAAGACACGATCAAAAACGCCATTGATGCCGGGGTTACGGCGTATATTGTCGATGGCATTGACCCATCCAAACTGGACAGCATTTTAGAAATCTCGATTGAACAGTTTAAAAAACATAAAAAATTGCTCGGCGATCTGGAAGACACCAAAAATAAGCTAGCCGACCGTAAAGATGTGGAGAAAGCCAAAGTATTGATGATGCAATTGCACCATCTTACTGAAGATCAAGCCTTTCAGTTACTGCGTAAAAATGCCATGAGCCACCGTATGACCATTGGCGAAATGGCACGGCGTTTACTGGATGCACAGCAACTACTACAAAGCCAATTGAAGGATTAAGCCATGCCAGATTTAGAAAAAACTCAAATCCAGTTCGGCTATATTCCTCTGCTGGATTGTGTGGCCATTCTTTGGGCCAAGCAGCGTGGTTTTTTTGAGGAAGCGGGTTTAGAGGTCACGCTGGTGAAGGAAGCATCTTGGGCCAGCTTAAGAGACCGGTTGGCTTTTGGTTTTTTAGATGCTGCACATTGCCTGTCTGCCATGCTGCCTGCCGCAGCACTTGGTGAAGACCAGCTCGGTATTCCACTCCAGACTGCCCTGGTATTAAGTTATAACCGTGCCTTTATTAGTTTGAGTCAAAAACTGTGCTTTGATCTGAACATTTCCAGTCAGGACAGCGCACAACAATCTGCACAAAAAATCGTCTCTGCCCTACAAGCGCAAAAAAAGATTCAATTTGCCCATGTCTTTAAGCAGTCGATTCATCATTATTGTCTCAGAGAATGGCTCGCCCTTGCCAATCCTGAAATTGCACGAAATATAAAACTGGCCACGCTTCCCCCGCCCTATATGGTGCAGGCATTAGCCAATCAGGTCATTGATGGTTTTTGTGTCGGTGAACCCTGGAACAGCCAGGCTGAACTACTGGGAATCGGTCAAATTGTCGCTTCCAGTCAGGACATTATTCCCCAAGTGGCAGATAAGGTTTTGGCAGTCACCTGTGATTGGGCAATGCAACATCCAAACACGCATCAGGCTTTAACGCAGGCCATTCAAAAAGCCCAGCAAGAACTGAAAGATTTACAGGACTATGCTGACGTTTGGCAAATGCTGACCGAGTTCAATATTGTGCAATTTCAATGCTCAGACAGCATTCATGTACAAAAATTCCACTCCATTCAAAATATTATCCGCAATTTTGTCGATGAGACATCTGTGCCAAAGGTAGATGATTTTAAATGGCTGACCCAAAAAATGCTGAAATGGGATAACCCAATTCACTTGAATGATGCGGTGATTGAAAACATCAGCCAAAACTGTATTTTATCTTTGACGAAATAAGGCAGCATCCGCATTGCCCCCGGCCACAAAAAATAATCAGAATGCTGGGGTTAAGCCATTCATTTTGATTATTTTATCGCTGTAATCCAGTTTTATGGTTTATTTTCATTTCTGCTGTTTCCCACAAATTTTCTCCATATTTTTACGTTATCTTACGCAAAATTACATAGGGAACATCGAATAATGAAACGCATACAACCGCGTTGGCAATGGAGCACCCTGAGTTGTGCACTGTTTAGTTTTATCTCCCCAAGCTGGGCGGCTGACACGATTAGCGATGCCACAACAAACAGCACGGTTGTTCAAACAGACCCGGTACAGACACTGGCAACCCTAAAATTTCAAGCAACGCCCGCCCAAGCCAAAGACCCGGATATCAGTGCGGTGGCGAAAACTATTGTCACGCGTGAAGAAATGCTGCAATTTGGTGATCAATCCGTGAATGATACCTTACGCCGTGCCGCCGGTTTTCAGATGCCCACACCGGGACAAGGTCCACGTGGGGGTGGCGGTGCTTCAGCTATGCGTTTTCGTGGCGGTGGTGCCCCGGCATTTTTAATCAATGGTGAACCGGTTCAAGGTGGCCCACGCGGTGGCATGTCGGTTGTTGACAGCATCACGCCAGACATGATCGAACGGATTGAAATTACCAAACAGCCAAGTGTCGCTCAGGTTTCTGTGGCATCTTCCGCCGTCATCAATATTATTCTGAAACAACCCTTGGATCATGCCCGCATCAGCGGAACCATTCGTGCAGGATATGGTTTGGCAAAATCTGACCAAAAAGAAGAGGAACGTAAAAATATCAGTGTTCAGGCTGATGACCGGGATAATGCCTGGTTATACAGCCTGTCTGCCAACCAGATGTGGAATGACACCATCTCGATCACCCAGACCCAAAACAGCAGCCAAACCCGCGAACAAAAGCGTATTACTGAACGCAAGTCGCAAATGCTGACACCCCGTGTTGAATATGAACTGGATGACCAGCAAAAACTGGTTGCCGAACTGTTCTATCGTAACAATGAAAGTGACGGCAGCCGTGGCGATCAGACGCAAAATGACAAGAATGACAGCATCCGTTTAAATACCCGTTATGAACGTAAAGACAAGGATAATTCCGACAAAATTCGTCTTTCAGTCGAACAGCAGAACGAAATCGAATCGACCCGGTCACCGCTCTTCAGCAGCTATACCGATGAAACCATCCATGAGTATGGTGTGGCTTATGATGGTGTGCGTAAATTTGATGACACCCGACAACTGAAGTTTGGTACGGATATTCGCTCGAATGAACTTGAAAGTAATATTACCGATACACTCGATGAACAGCATTATGCGCTCTATACCGAAGGTAGTTGGAAGTTTACCGACCGGCAAACCGTGACCTTGGGTGCACGTCAGGAATGGATTCATCGTTCAGGACTTGTGGATTACAGTGACCAGCACTTTAGTCCTGTTTTGGCACACCGATTTGATTTTGATGATCACTGGTCATTACAAAGCAATATCAGCCAGGCATTCCGCAGTCCTAAAACCGACCAGCTGTTACCTACGGTTTCTGTTTCTACCGATAGTGATGCCGGTAGCCTGAACAATCCGGATCGTGGTGGAAACCCCAATTTACGTCCGGAAAAAATAACCGCCTTTGAATCCACCTTAGGTTATAACACCCCGTCAGGTGGCGTCAACATCACGGCATATCAACGTGAAATTGAAGATTACATTGAGAAAGTGATTCGTCAGGAAGGCTCGCGTTTTGTAGAACGCCCGCAAAATCAGGATAATGCCACCACCTATGGGGTTGAAATTGCTGCTCGTTATGCCTTAAAGCAAACTGAAAATGGGCATGCATTGATGTTGAATGGTCAACTGTCGACGGTACGTGCAAAAATTGAAGAGACCAATCATCAGCAACGTTTAGCCAGTGATGTGGCACCTTATACAGCCAGTGCCGGTTTATCTTATAACTACCAGCCCTGGCGTCTTTCCAGCAGTGTGAACCTGAACTATGTTCCTGAATTTACCCGTGCCCTGGATAACCAACCCTATGACCGCACCAGTAATGAACGGGTCAATGTCGATATCAGTATGAGCAAACGCTTTGATGATGGCTGGGCAATGACCCTGAGTGCACGCAATATCTTGAGTACAGATTATAAAGAGCGTTTAACCAATCAATCTGATGGCAGCCTGTATGAATCCCGGGTCAATCAGGCCATTCCAAGTGTACTCCTCAGTGTAGAAAAAAAATTCTAAACGGGGAAGATAAAAAACCGGTGCCAGTCACCGGTTTTTTATCTCCAGATAATGATTGTATTTATGCTGCCCAGCGGAAAAATTTAATCTTCTGGCCGTTGCCAATTTTCTATGATTTCTCAACTAGTCAGGATTTTTAGCTTTACCCTATCACCGCCCTCAAAACTGGTATTCGAGCTTGAATATCAATCTGATGCTTAGGGCTTTTTAATGGTTGATCATCTGAATATGATTCAAACATGCTAAAGTTCGAGAACCTCTTATACATGGTTTGCAAGATAGCCTAGATATGAGTAAATGATGCATCAAAAATAGATAACCGGGCAATATTTAATAAAAAAATTATAAAATTCATTAACTTAAAATGGTAGGTATTTGGTAGGTAGGATTTTTTCCAGCTTCATTCGATACTCCAATTACGGTGAGAGTCACCGATAATATAATGAATGGTAGAAGGAATCGCACCATGGCTTTTAAAAATATTGCAGATCAAACCAACGGTTTTTATATTCCCTGTGTTTCACTTTTTGGCCCAGGCTGTGCCAAAGAAATTGGAACTAAAGCGCAAAATCTAGGTGCCAAGAAGGCCTTGATTGTGACTGATGCAGGTTTATTCAAATTTGGTGTCGCAGATACTATTTCAAACTATTTAAAAGATGCTGGCGTTGACAGTCATATTTTCCCGGGTGCAGAACCGAACCCAACCGACATTAACGTACATAACGGCGTTCAAGCCTATAATGAACAGGGTTGTGATTTTATTGTTTCTTTAGGCGGTGGTTCATCACATGACTGTGCCAAAGGTATCGGCCTGGTGACAGCGGGTGGCGGTCATATTCGTGACTACGAAGGGATCGATAAAAGCACTGTACCGATGACACCGCTGATTGCGATCAATACCACGGCAGGTACGGCTTCAGAAATGACCCGTTTCTGTATTATTACCAATACCGATACCCATGTAAAAATGGCTATTGTTGACTGGCGCTGTACCCCGCTGATTGCCATCGACGATCCTAAACTGATGATTGCCAAACCAGCCAGTTTAACTGCGGCAACCGGTATGGATGCATTGACTCACGCTGTTGAAGCCTATGTATCAACTGCAGCCAATCCAATTACCGATGCCTGTGCCGAAAAAGCAATTACCATGATTAGCGAATGGCTTAGCCCGGCTGTTGCCAATGGTGAAAATCTTGAAGCACGTGATGCCATGAGCTATGCACAGTATCTTGCAGGTATGGCTTTTAACAATGCATCTTTAGGTTATGTTCATGCCATGGCGCATCAGCTGGGCGGTTTCTACAATCTGCCACACGGTGTTTGTAATGCCATTCTGCTTCCGCATGTATCTGAATTTAACCTGATCGCCTGCCCGGATCGCTATGCGAAAATTGCACAGTTAATGGGAGTCAACACTGAAGGCCTGACGGTAACTGAAGCTGCATTTGAAGCCATCAATGCCATTCGTCAACTTTCTGCTTCTATTGGTATTCCATCTGGTTTGGCTGAACTGGGTGTCAAAGAAGCTGATCTGGCCATCATGGCAGAAAATGCGCAAAAAGATGCCTGCATGCTGACCAACCCACGTAAAGCTAACCATGCTCAAGTGGTCGATATCTTTAAGGCAGCATTGAAACCTAATGCATCGGTAGTCGATTTTAAAGCAGCAATGTAATACCTCCCTGTAAGTCTTCTATCCAATTCTTTGACTTACACTTTTAGCAACCCATGTTCGCACTTCGTCAAGAAGTGCGCCAAGAAAAGAAACCATTTCCCTTTTCCTGGCTGATCCTGTGTCCTTGATGACAGGATAAGAACTGTGGTTGCTTTTTTTTTATAAAAATAATTCAATTTGACAAATTACCACTCATCATGAAGGATAAGAGAAAACAGATTCTTCTCTATGAGTATAAAAATGAGCAATGGCAACACCGCCCCACTTTATCAACGCGATATCTTAGGCCCAGGTTATGAACAGGCCACTTTAAATTTCCCGGATGATTATGAAGGTCAGGTTACAGCGACCTTAGTCAGAAAAAAAGCCGACCAAACCACATCCAAAGCTGTGTTATATATTCATGGCTTTATTGATTATTTCTTCCAGACCGAAATGGCCGAACAGTTCAACCAGCATGGTTTTGACTTTTATGCACTGGATTTACGTAAATATGGCCGCTCCATTCTGCCGCATCAAAAATATTATAATGTGCGTGAAATTGCCGAATACGATGCGGAAATTACCGAAGCCTTAAACATTATAGGCGCAGAAGGCCATGATGCCATTTTACTCAGTGGCCATTCTACCGGTGGCTTAACCACCACACTGTATGCGGCACATCATCCAGAGCATCCTTTAATTAAGGCACTGTGGGTCAATAGTCCGTTTTATGATTTCAATATGAACCCGATCAAGAAAAAATTGGGCATTCCCAATTTAAGCCGGGTGGGTAAGGTTTGCCCGGATTTAAAATTTCCCAGTGAGCTGAACAAATGGTATGTTCCCAGTCTGCATAAAAATCTGCATGGCGAATGGGACTTTAATCTGGACTGGAAACCGCAGTCTTACCCTCTGGTTCGCTTGAGTTTTGTTCGGGCCATTTTTGAAGCACAGAAAGAAATCCATCAGGGAGTCAGCTTAACGGTACCTGCTTTGGTGATGCATTCCGATCAAAGCAAAAATCCAAAAAAATGGCATCAATATGCGCAAAGCAGTGATGTGATTCTAGATGTCAAACATATCGACAAATATGCCAGAAAAATCAAAGGTGATGTCACCATTGCTAAAATCAAGAATGGCTTACATGATCTGGTCTTGTCGGAAAAATCGGTACGCCAGAATGTCTATCTGCGGCTGTTTGAATGGCTAGAAATTAAAGGGCTGTAAATATATCTTACAGCTCTCAGGCATCCTTATATTTCAGCAGGGTTTGATGCACAGGGTGCGTTTTGGGCATGAGCTCAATCAGGCGTTCAACCGCATCAATCGCCTCAGGGAATCGAGCCACATGTTTTAGCAGCACATCGGTTTCATTGGCTTTAAAAATGGCATCACTTAAACGTGATTCCAGACAATCGCGCCAGGCACATAAAAAAGGACTTTCAGTTTTGGCTAGAAATACGCCAGTACACAGTTTTAAGGCCGAATCGATATAGCCGGCATCCAAAGACTGTTCTGTCAATAAAAAGTCAGCCTCGACATGTGCCAATAAACGATAAGGTCTGGAACCCAGCATACCGCCCAGTACATCACGCAACTGCGACATTTCCGCCTTTAAGGTACCTATACTGACTTTTCGTTCTCCGTATAAAGCCTGATGCAGGGTATCCAGACTTAAACCTTGCGGACATAATGCCAGGATGGTCAAAATTTCAATTTGGCGGGGGGTCAGAACCAGTACCTTGCCATTAAACAAAACCTGAGGCACGGAAAAAGCCCGGATAAACAGACGCTGCTTTTGGTATTCCAGCAAAGCCGATTGAATAATCGAAGCACAGCGTTCCGCTGCAAGTAGTCCCAAACTGTTATGCTTTTGCCAGGTAGTCGACAGGTCAATCACCCCTAACACCTGCTTGGAATAAGGATCAATAATCGGGGCAGCATAACAGACCCAATCATGAATGGAAGGCATATAATGTTCATTGGAAAACACACAACTCGATTGCTGGGTTTTTAACGACAGTGCCAAGGCGTTGGTTCCGACCAGTTCCTCGCGCCATTGCCCGCCTTCAATAAAATGCACACTTTCTGCTGCACGCTGCATTTGTGGACTGGAGGCTGACCAGATAATGGTGCTACCGATATCCCCGACTGCAATTACCATCGAAGACTGTTCGGCAATATGCTTTAAATCCTGTGCGCAATGTTGCAAGGCATTTGCCAAAGCCGAAGGATAGGTTTCTTTTTGTAAGTGAACCAGTGGGGCAGCCAAGCGATCCTTGGGAATTTCGGCCGAGGATGAACGTTGCCAAGAACTCGCAATACTTTGACCCAGTTGTTCCGCATGTAAGGCAGATAAACTGCTACTTTGCCTAAACTGATCAATTTTATGCCTTTTTTGCATCAAATTTTGTTTTGTCATCATTCCTTATTCTCACAACAATTCATGATTTACATCCACTGTAATCGCTATTTTTTATGCTGGATTGAAAAGATTGTAAACCTTCTTGTATCCAACCTTTCTCCAACCTTATTCAGGTTATGCTAATCATATAATGTACACAAGTACCTTATATACCAAAGCTGTAGATACGGTTTTAAGACACTAAAATAAGCAAAGGAAATACATATGCGTTACGTCGATCCTAATCAACCTGGTTCAAAAGTTCAGTTTAAAGCCCAATATGAAAACTTCATTGGTGGACAATGGGTAGCGCCTGTCAAAGGAGAATACTTTGACAATATTTCGCCTGTAGATGGTAAAGCTTTCACCAAAGTTCCGCGTTCTAGCGTTGAAGATATTGAGCTTGCTCTTGATGCTGCACATAAAGCCAAAGCACAATGGAACAAGTCATCGCCAACGACCCGTTCCAATATCCTGTTAAAAATTGCCGACCGTTTAGAAGCCAATCTGGAGCTTTTGGCAGTTGCTGAAACCTGGGATAATGGTAAGCCGATTCGTGAAACCCTGGCTGCCGATATTCCTTTGGCGATTGATCATTTCCGCTATTTTGCCGGCTGTATCCGTGCACAAGAAGGCGGCATTTCAGAAATCGATGAAGATACTATTGCTTACCATTTCCATGAACCTTTAGGTGTAGTCGGACAAATCATTCCGTGGAACTTCCCGATTTTAATGGCAACCTGGAAACTGGCACCGGCTCTGGCTGCAGGTAACTGTATTGTTTTAAAACCGGCTGAACAAACACCGGTCAGTATTCTGGTACTGGTTGAACTGATTCAGGACCTGTTGCCTGCAGGCGTATTAAACATTGTAAATGGTTATGGCGTTGAAGTGGGCCGCCCATTGGCTACCAACCCACGTATTGCCAAAATTGCATTTACTGGCTCAACAGCTGTCGGTCAGCAGATCATGCAATATGCCACCGAAAATATTATTCCGGTAACCTTAGAGCTAGGTGGTAAATCACCAAACATTTTCTTTGAAGATGTTATGGCTCAGCAAGATGACTACCTAGAAAAAGCGCTAGAAGGCTTTACCATGTTTGCCCTGAACCAAGGGGAAATCTGTACCTGTCCATCACGTGCTTTGGTTCAGGAAAGTATTGCAGACCAGTTCCTGGAACTTGCAGTAGAACGTGTGAAACGCATTAAAACCGGTCATCCACTGGATACTGAGACCATGATTGGGGCACAGGCTTCTCAAGAACAGCAAGACAAAATTCTGGGATGTATCGCAACCGGCCGTGGAGAAGGTGCTCAACTATTGACGGGTGGTGAAGCACGCCATGAAGTTGGCCAAGGTTTCTACATTGAACCGACCATTTTCAAAGGCACCAATGACATGAGAACGTTCCAGGAAGAAATTTTTGGACCAGTACTCGCAGTGACCACCTTTAAAGATTTTGATGATGCCATCAAGATTGCCAACGATACCATTTATGGTTTAGGTGCTGGTGTCTGGTCACGTTCAGCGCATACGTCATATCGTGCAGGCCGTGCGATTGAAGCAGGTCGTGTATGGACCAACTGTTATCATATCTACCCTGCACATGCTGCATTCGGTGGTTATAAAAAATCAGGTATTGGACGTGAAAACCACAAGATGATGCTGGATCATTACCAGCAAACCAAAAACTTGCTGGTGAGCTATGCCACCAAGCCAATGGGCTTCTTCTAAACATAACGTTGTATCAAGTATCTCAAAAGCGAACTTCGGTTCGCTTTTTTGCTTTAAATTGCAAACGATCAACAGAGAAATCTTCATTTTTCTGACTATTCAGGCTAAATTGCTATGATTCCTTCTCTATGAAAACAAAAGCATGATAACTATTCCTCCAGACTTTCCTGACACCATTTATGCCATTCAACATCTTGCCTTTGAAGACCTGGGGGCATTTGAAGATGTCTTTTATCAACTCGGTTTTCGGGTACGTTATTTTGAAGCCGGTGTAGATGATTTAAGCAAAGCATTGCAGCATAAAGGTCTCACCATTATTTTAGGTGGACCGATTGGCGTGTATGAAACAGATGACTACCCTTTCTTACAACAAGAAATAGACTTACTTAAAGTTCGCCTAAAAGAAAACTTGCCAACTTTAGGCATCTGTCTAGGTGCTCAACTGATTGCTCATGCCCTGGGTGCCAAAGTGTATGCAGGACATCAAAAGGAAATTGGCTGGAGCCAACTCAGTATTACAGATTGTGCAAATAATCTGCTTAAGCCATTAACTGGAACTGCTGTATTACACTGGCATGGCGATACCTTCGATTTGCCTGAACAGGCTACATTATTAGCAGGTTCAGAGATTTATCTTCATCAGGCATTTTCTGTGGGGAAAAATATTCTGGCCTTACAATTTCATCTTGAAGTGGCCCCAGAAAGTCTGGAAAAATGGCTGATTGGCCATACCTGCGAATTAAGAAAAGCTAACGTTAATATTCCGGCTTTGCGAGCCGACAATCAACGCTATGCCACTGCATTAGCATTGCAGGCACAGGCTGTATTGCAGGCATATCTCAAACAGATTTCAGCAATTTAAAGTAAAATTTCAACCAATAAAAAAGCACCCTCTCAAGGGTGCTTTTTTTATTAGCCAATTCAGGCTTATTTTTTCGCAGGAACAGAAGCTTCAGTGGTAATGTTTACCGTGATTTTATCGCCCACATTTGGTACATAAGCCCCTACGCCAAATGCTGACCGGTTGAATGAAGTCGTGGCATTGAAACCAATAGCCTCTGCTTTAGTCATTGGATGTACACCTTGTTTATTTAACACTGCATCTAAAACTACAGGTTTAGTCACATCTTTCACTGTAAGGTTACCAGTGATTTTGTATTTGTTTTTACCTAATGCCTGAACTTTAGTACTTTTAAATGTGATGTTTGGATACTTCGCTGCATCAAAAAAATCTGCTGTTTTTAAATGCTCATCCAATGCTTTTACGTTGGTATTTAAACTCGATAAAGGAATAGTCACATTCACAGATGAATTTGCAGGTTTTGCATTATCGACGTTAATTGTACCTTGAATGTCGCTAAAGTTTGCAGAAGGCGTAGAGAAACCAAAGTGACTCCAGGAAAAAACAGTTGCTGTGTGGGTTGGATCAATCTGATAGGCAACCGGTTTTGCCATAGTAAAAGTTGCCACTGATGCAACCGCCAGACCTAAAGTTAGTGCTTTAAAATTCATGTCTTATTATCTCGCATTGGAATGATTATTAGTTTATACCTTTCTTATTTTAATTCACCGATATAGATAAAACGATATGTTGCAAGAATAGAACAATTACCGGTTATCTAGCTCCATAAATGAAATGATATGGTCACCTCATCTTAATATATTGATCATCATCATAATTTATTTTAAACCCTGATTCGCAATTTTATGTCTTTATCACTTGTTTCTGTTTTTATTAAATATTTAATACAAAAATATACAGTTTATAAAAATCATGATCAATTAATGAAAAGTACAGCCCATCTATTCGTAACTGTTCACATTTTTAAATATCCAAAATAATAAAAGCCCCCATTGGGGCTTTTTAAAGATGTTTCATCTTTATAACTTTTCAACCAAAATACGGTCGATTTGCTTTAAACCGGTATGCTTTTCATGATTCTTACGGCGGATCTTGATCACCTTGTCTTCCTGCAAGTCTTGCAGCATGAGTTCCACAGCAACCATAGCATCAAGTTCAAGGTCTGTACCAATCCATTTCTGTTCACCAGCATCCATCAGGACAATTTCATCATTAATCTGATCATAAAGGCTCATATTTTCCTCACTTGGGGCAATCATGCACCCCGGGCTGAATACTGTATGAATGAATTAATTTTAAACCTAGACGTTTAAATCATTCGTTACAAATCGTTATTTCTGCAATGAAAAACGCCCCTTTTGCTGGGGCGTCTTTTTAACCTGCTAATCGGATTGATTAAGCGGTAATGTCTTTTACTGCTGCAACAACCGCTTCAGTGGTAATATCGAAATATTGGTACAAGTCTTTCGCAGGTGCAGATTCACCGTATGTAGTCATACCGATCACTCGACCATCCAGACCCACAAATTTCCACCAGTAATCCACATGCGCAGCTTCAACTGCGACACGCGCACGAATATGAGATGGAAGAACCGCTTCACGGTAAGCAGCATCCTGTTTCACAAACTCTTCGGCACATGGCATAGATACTACACGTACACCATCAAGCTGTGCATAAGCTTCCATTGCCAATGAAACTTCAGAACCAGTCGCAATAATAATCGCTTTTAATTCACCTTTTTCTTCAGCCAGCACATAACCACCTTTAGCAACGTTCTTAATTTGTGCTTGAGTACGGGTCTGGAATGGCAAGTTTTGACGAGAGAAAATTAATGCTGTAGGACCTTCGCTACGTAACAATGCAGATTTCCAAGAAATAGAAGCTTCTACAGTGTCACATGGACGCCAGGTATTTAAGTTTGGTGTGCCACGTAAAGAGGCGATCTGTTCTACCGGTTGATGCGTAGGACCATCTTCACCCAGACCGATTGAGTCATGGGTATAAACATGGATGACACGCTGTTTCATCAATGCAGACATACGCACTGCATTACGCGCGTATTCCATAAACATCAGGAATGTTGCAACGTAAGGGATGAAACCGCCATGCAATGCAACGCCGTTGGCAATTGCAGTCATACCAAATTCACGTACGCCGTAGTGAACATAGTTACCCGCTGGATTGTCTTGTACGCCTTGCGCACCTTTCCACAAGGTCAGGTTTGAACCTGCCAAGTCAGCAGAACCGCCCAAAACTTCTGGCAACAATGGTACAAGTGCTTGAAGTGCATTTTGGCTGGCTTTACGCGTCGCAATAGTTTCAGCTTTTGCATTTACTTCAGCGATATAAGCATCTGCTTTAGCGACGAAGTCAGCCGGTAATTCACCGCTTAAACGACGTTTAAGTTCAGCCGCTTCAGTTGGGTATTTTGCAGCATATGCAGCAAAAGTTTCATTCCATGCAGATTCAGATTGAGCACCTTTGTCTTTGGCATCCCAAGCTGCATAAACGTCAGCAGGAATTTCGAATGGACCTTCAGTCCAACCCAAAGCTTCACGCGTCAAGGCGATTTCGTCATTACCCAGTGGTGCACCATGACAATCTTCTTTACCTTGTTTGTTTGGTGAACCTAAACCAATAATTGTTTTACAGATAATTAAAGTCGGTTTAGCCGTTTCAGCTTTTGCTGCAACAGTTGCTTGACGGATCGCATCGCTATCGTGACCATCCACTTTAATCACTTGCCAACCATAAGCGTGGAAACGTTGTTCTGTATCGTCAGAGAACCAGCCTTCAACTTCACCATCAATAGAAATGCCGTTGTCATCGTAATAAACGACAAGTTTACCCAGACCCAAAGTACCTGCAAGTGAACATGCTTCATGAGAAACACCTTCCATCAAGCAGCCATCACCTAGGAAACAGTAAGTGAAGTGGTCAACCACTTTGATGTCGTCTTTGTTAAATTGAGCAGCTAAAGTTTTTTCAGCCAGCGCAAAACCAACCGCATTGGCAATACCCTGACCCAATGGACCAGTCGTGGTTTCAATCCCTGGTGCATAACCTAATTCAGGGTGACCTGGAGTTTTAGAATGTAACTGGCGGAAAGATTTTAAATCTTCAATAGAAAGATCATAACCGGTCAAATGCAATAGTGCATATTGCAGCATAGAGCCATGGCCGTTAGACAATACAAAACGGTCACGGTTGGCCCATTGCGGGTTTTGCGGGTTATGATTTAAAAATTCACGCCAAACGACATCAGCGATGTCTGCCATCCCCATCGGAGCACCTGGATGTCCTGAATTTGCTTTTTGCACAGCATCCATTGCCAATACACGAATTGCGTTTGCAATACGACGTTCGTTAAGCGGGGTTGTCATAGGTCAGAGTCCAACTAAATCGTTTAAAGAATATGATGAATAGGAAAATTCAAAGCTGGCTATATTGTCTTAAAAAAACAGCAAAGGGTAAAGTCTAATAGCCAACATTTCGGCATTTATTCACCACTGGACATACTTTAATGCAGGCAGAGCTCAATTTCACATCATTTGCAGCGACTTAGCGCATGATTAAATACCTTGGCTTATTTAATCTAAAATTTATATATGACACTTTAACCATTATTAATTGCATGAGCGTTGTTTCACCAGTTGCTTTTATTTCTTTATGTGGAAAAAGATCAAGAAGATCCAACAATGATGAAAAACCTCTACTTTGGCTATTGAATATAGGCTTTAAAGCTTTTCCTCATTTACAGAATCATTTTATTGTTTATGCTTTGATAAATACCCGCTACAAAATTACAGGGTAAATTAAATTTTTGGCCTTACCCAATTGATGAATAAACACTCAAAAGCTTAAAAAATGAATTTGATTCACTTTAAACAAAACTAACTGAAAAATTTAATTCCTTTTAACTGTATCGCTTCACTCTTATAAAGTTTCATCCCGTCAGGCTTTTTTCAAAATGATTTTTTGTCGAAGTTAATATATAACAATAATATATATAAATTTTTAAATGATTAAATATATTTATAATCGTTTTTGATTAAATAGAAATGCTTTTGAAGCAAGGATTAAATATTTGCTTAAGCAAATTTTTGTTATAAGCAAAATTACTATTTCAGGCTCATTTTTAACGACTTATCAGTTTTTTAGATGCCCATATCAATTAAAAAGTCATTGAATTGAAATAAATTCATCCATTTTTATCGTCTAGAACTGGTCCAAAAGTCCAACTCGATGTAACATATTGCGTCTTTTGAATTAACTGTGATAGGACTTATGCGCGAGTACGCTGTATTTACCTCGGAATCTGTAAGCGAAGGCCATCCGGATAAAATGGCTGACCAAATCAGTGACGCTATTTTGGATGCAATCTTAAAAGAAGACCCTTATGCACGGGTTGCTTGTGAAACGCTTGTAAAAACGGGTGCGGTAGTACTTGCCGGTGAAATCACAACAACTGCTAACGTCGACTTTGAAGCAATCGTACGTCAAACCGTCAATGGTATTGGCTATCATCATTCTGACCTCGGTTTCGATGGTTCAACCTGTGCCGTGATCAACATGATCGGTAAACAGTCTCCTGAAATTGCTCAGGGTGTGGACCGCCAAAAACCTGAAGATCAGGGTGCCGGTGACCAAGGCTTGATGTTTGGTTATGCCAGCCGTGAAACTGACGTGTTAATGCCAGCTCCTATTTCATATGCACACCGCTTAATGGAAAAACAGGCTGAGTTACGTCGTAATGGCCGTTTACCTTGGTTACGTCCAGATGCGAAAAGTCAGGTGACTTTTGCCTATGAAAATGGCGTGCCTGTCCGTTTGGATGCTGTGGTACTTTCTACCCAGCACGATCCTGAAATTTCACAAGCCAACTTAAAAGAAGCTGTGATTGAAGAAATCGTGAAGAAAATCATTCCTGCCGAAATGTTCCATGCAGACACCAAATTCCACATCAACCCGACCGGGATGTTTGTGATTGGCGGTCCTGTAGGTGACTGTGGTTTAACTGGCCGTAAAATCATTGTCGATACTTACGGTGGTATGGCTCGTCACGGCGGCGGTGCTTTCTCTGGTAAAGATCCATCTAAAGTTGACCGTTCAGCAGCTTATGCCGGGCGTTATGTAGCGAAAAATATTGTAGCAGCTGGCCTAGCAGATAAATGTGAAATCCAGGTGTCTTATGCGATTGGTGTTGCTGAGCCAACTTCTATTTCAATCAATACATTTAACACAGCCAAAGTACCTGAAGAATTCATTATTCAATTGGTTCGTGAGCACTTTGACTTGCGTCCATACGGCATTACCCGCATGTTGAATCTGATTCAACCGATGTATAAGCAGACTGCTGCTTATGGTCACTTTGGCCGTCAAGGTTCAGATACTGCATTTACCTGGGAAAAAACCGATAAAGTGGAAGCACTTAAAGCCTCTGCCGGACTGTAATTTTTCCATAAAAAAGCCCACATTGTTGTGGGCTTTTTTATTTCTGCTTTAAAATAATATAGCAAAGACTACAATGTTATGATCAATCATCGTTTTATGGCATAGGATAAAAATATGGCTGTTATTCTTCAAGTTGACTTCCCTTCTCAAGGTCCATTTGGCGAGGAAATGAGTCAGGCCTATCAACAACTTGCTGAAAGCATTAATCAGGAAGATGGTATCTTATGGAAAATATGGACAGAAAATAGTGCCACCAAGGAAGCGGGCGGTATCTATTTATTTGACAGCCAAGCGAATGCAGAAAAATACTTAAATATGCACACTGCACGTCTGCAAAGTTTTGGCATCGATAATATTCGTGGAAAAATTTTTGAAGTGAATCTGGCTCTGTCTACCATCAATCAGGCAGACTTTTTAAATCCATAAAATCTAAAAGTTACTCAACAAAAAAATCCTGACGGTCAAAAATCAGGATTTTTTTCAATCACTCAAACTGAATTCTGTTATTGTCTAGTACTAATCACTTCCAGTACAGAAGGTTGCAGAGGAACATCTTGATGATCCTGTAAATAAACATGGCTAATTTTAAAAAGAATAACGGCTGCCAGACAGGTTAAAATACACAAAATCCAGAAACCATAAGGACTTCTTATATTATGTGAACCGCAACTACTACATTCCTTTTCAGTCGATTCAACAACTTTGTTACAACAGGCACAATGATATTGATATAGCATAGCTATGCTCCTACTATTTTTGTTTTTATTTTCCATCTTTTAGCACTAATGGACCGGAGTTTCAATAAAATATTAAGCCAGTCTTTTTGAGAATACAAGCTTATTGATCTATAAGTAAAGTCACCCAAGTAAAAATAGTTCCAGCACAAATTCAAGATACTAATTTTTATAAAAAAATAAAAACCTCAAAATAAAGAGTCCCTATTTGAAACACAAAACATCACCCTTAAATCTGTATATTTTAATCTTCTCCCTAAAGGCTCGTATTTTGAGTAAAATAACCCTGAATAACTTGAAAGGGAGGATCTTATGGTTCAACTGATTAAAAAAGGCGGCTTACGCGAACGTGCCAACCGTAGTCGCAGCTATAAAGGCTCAGAAAATACAGAAACGACCTTAAAACCCAATCGCTATTCTCAAGGCGAAAAAAATGAGGAAGTACGCACTGCTACTCCCTCATCTACTCCTGCGACTGATGCTATCAGCAAAGAGTATTAAAATATGGCAAGTACGTCATACCATAACCAGATGGCGAACATCAGAAATAACCCACCCGAAATCACATCAATATAACTGCCAGAACTCTGATAGGCCGTTTTAATTTTTGGCCTAGACAAAATCAGCATGAGCAAAGTAAAGACCAAAAAAGTTTGGATTGGGATAATAATGGCCAGCTGTGTTTTTAAATGGGTCGATGCGGATGAACTTAAGGCCAAAGAAAAGACACTACTAAAATAAATCAGCGTTTTAGGGTTGGAGAGATTGGTCAACAATCCCGATAAAAAATAATTTTGCGCATCTGATGTTGCAACCTGCTGACCATCCGTCTCTATGCCGGTGTGCTGTTTAAGGGTTGTTAAACCGCCATTCAGCATGGCCCAGCCCATCCGTGCCAGAAATAGCCCACCGACCAGCATTAAAATCTGTTGTATCCATGGAAATTGTTTAACCAGCACAGTAAAGCCCAGCAAGGTCAACACCACCCAAACCAGAATGCCGACTGAAATACCCAGAATAATCTTTAATGTATTGGCTCTTGAGGTCGATGCCGAACTTCTGGCAATCAATAAAACATCAGGTCCCGGGCTAAGCTGTGCAACAAAATGCAGTGCACAAATGGTCAAAAGCAGTGACATAGAAATAGTGGAGATTTTTAAAAAACGTATTATATCGTTTGTTTAATCTTTTGCATGATTGCAGCTTTAAATAATTTAGATAAAAATTCAGAACATAAAAAAGCCGAAGCATGATGATTCGGCTTAAAAAATATCATTTTAAAAATTATTTTTTCACATCTTTCAATTCAATTTTTTTCGCTTCAGGTGTTACTTCACGTGCTTCACCATCAATGATGCTGGAATCGCGATGCTGTGAACCGCCTTGCTGCATGCCTTGCATTTGACGCATTAAATCCGCAAATGGGTTTTGACCTTGAGCATCACCGCTCATGCCATTCATGTTGCCCATCATGCCACCCATCATTTTATCCATCATGGCTTGCTGACGTTTGGCCATGGTTTTCATCATGACATTTTTAAAGGCATTCTGCACCCCTGGAATCAAAATTAACAATGCCAAAACATCGGTAATTAAACCTGGAATCAGCAGGAAAAAACCGGCCAGAATTTTAGGCAAATTATTGGTCAATGCAGGATCGCCACTCATTTGTCCCATTTGCATTTGCTGCATTTGTGGCATTAAACCCGCTGAATATTTACGAATCAGGTTCATCCCGATAAAGAAGGCAATCACAAACCAGAAAAATACGTACCACATGCTGCCGACGAGGTCACCCACGCCAATCCAGACAAAAACTTCCAGGATTAAGCCAACCAGTACAATAAGAAATAATTTCATAAAAATTAATCTAATCTCAACAAAATGAATAAGGTGTAGTCATTAACTGCTTAATCACTATCAAGCTTTTTTGCTACGCTTATGTAACAATATGGGCATTATTTTATTTTTAAAGGCTTTGCATGTCATTAATTATCGGTATTGACCCCGGTTCACGCTTAACAGGTTATGGCATTATCGAAAAAGATGGGCAAAAATTAACATTTGTAGATGCAGGAACCATTCGTACCGAAACCCCGGAAATGCCTGAACGCTTGAAACGGATTTTTGCAGGTGTGGAACGGATTGTTAAATTTCATGGCCCTACCGAAGCCGCAGTCGAACAGGTGTTTATGGCACAAAACCCGGACTCTGCTTTAAAGCTGGGACAAGCCCGTGGCGCAGCCATTGCTGCCTTGGTAAATCTGGATTTACAGGTAGCCGAATATACTGCCCGTCAAATCAAGCAGTCTGTGGTCGGTTATGGCGCAGCAGATAAAGAGCAGGTACAAATGATGGTGATGCGGATTTTAAATTTAAGCATCAAACCACAGCAGGATGCTGCCGATGCCCTGGCTGCTGCGATTTGTCATGCCCATGCTTCAGGCAGCATGAGTAAAATGGCGGTGCTGAATGCTTTAGGGGGTATGGCCCGTGGTCGTAGCCGTTACAGCGGTAGAAGACGTTAAGCATGTTTAAAGATAAGGTGCAAAATCCTGACGCATTTCCCGGATCGAGGGTTGCTTGCTATAGGTAAAAGTTATTCTCTGTCCAAAGTTCCTGATGTTCTTTTTTTGGTTTGGATCAATTCGAATCAAGATTCGTTCTTCGAACTGATCATGCCTATTGTGCTCACCGATAACAATCACACCATTTCTTTCAATAACTTTATATGGGCTAAATTCTTTTTGCACAATGTCTTTAAATGATCTGCTCGCCGTACCCGTATCAGCGCGCTGCGTATAAATGACGATGAATATACATACGATCACGACTATAGCCACTATCAGATATTTATCCATCTTTCCCTCTTAGATCATTATTCTGGTCAAGTTTCCATTTAATACAATATTTTAAAATCTTTCAGATTCGAATCTGGCTGGGCTGGTGTGTTTGAATAATTCGTGAAACTTCTGCCCGACTCGGTCCTAGCCAACTTCGTTGCAAAAGCTCCTGAATAGTCAGTTCATCACCGCCAACCATGGCCTCCACTTCACCAGTGGAGAGATTTTTCACATAACCTTTCAACTCTAATTCTTCAACCTGCTGTGCAAGCCCACGACGATAACCGACACCTTGAACCTTGCCCTGAATAATCAGTTTAACTGCCCTATTCATTGACCCTATCCTTGGTTCACCACATGATAAATTGCTGCATGCATATAATGGGCCTGTAAACCGCGTATGCCTTGCTCCGCCAGCCAATCCCCCGCCAAGGCATGCAAAGTTACAATTTCATGCAGCTGGATTTTCCCGGCAAATTGCGCCTTTAAACTGGCAGCCATACCCGCCAAGACATCGCCCATACCGCCAGTTCCCATACCGGCATTTCCGGCGGTACAAATCCACAGCTGATCTTGCAGAATTAAACTGCCTGAACCTTTCAGTACCCATTGTCCGGCATATTTTTCCTGAAGGGCATGTATCGCTGCGACTCGATCATTTTCAACATCTTTGACTGAACACCCCAACAATTTTGCTGCCTCACCCGAATGAGGTGTGGCATAACTATTTGCTTTTAATATGTCGGGATGCTCCGCTAAGAACCACAATGCATCGGCATCCAGCACCACATGTAAATGGTCAACTGAATTTAACTTCGGAAACCATTTAAAATAGTGCTGTTCTGACCATGCATCACGGCCAAGTCCCATGCCAAAACTGACGGCATCAACATGATCTAATAATTGCTGAATCTCGACTTTGGTCAAGACATTAATATCTCGCAGCATGATATTGGGTGAACGTGCCAAAATTGCAGTGTGATGTTTTTCATGACAGACAATGGTGACTTTGCCCGCCCCGGCACTAAACGCAGATTCAGCCGCCATCATTACTGCACCACCCATATTTTCATGGCCACCAACGACCAACACATGACCATAACTACCTTTATGACCAAAAGCTTGGCGTTGCGGTAAATGAATACTCTGCGATGAAAGCTGGGCAATGGGCTTTAATTCAGCATCGGTAGGAATCAGGGAAATCACCTCCACCTGTCCGGCAAACTCTTTGCCTTGTCCGGTAAAGAGTCCAGCTTTCAAGCCCAAAGCTGTATAGGTATAATCTGCCTTAATGGCGCAGGGTAAGGGCTGACCACTATTTGCTTGTAAGCCGCTTGGAATATCAATGGCGATTTTCAGGCCTGTTTCAGCATTGATACTTTGAATGATCTGTTGCCAGTCTGCCCCCAGTTCCCGGTTTAAGCCGATGCCAAATAGTGCATCAATATAACCATCATATTTTTTTTGAAATGCAAACCCTGCATAAATGTTGATTTCAGTACTTACTGCCTCCTGATAGGCAGTGTTCAAATCTTTGGATGCACCCAATTCAGCAGCATAAATATCTACATCAAAACCATATTGTTTTAAATATTTAGCCGTCAGATAACCATCTCCGGCATTATTGCCCTGTCCACAGCAGACCGCAATATTTCGGATATTTTGTCGCTGAAAAATGGGAACTAAGCGCTGCGCAATCATCCAGGCCACTTGCTGCATTAAGCCATAAGAACTGTTTTGCTTGGCAAACCAGCGTTGCTCCCAAGCTTGAATACTTTGGCTATGATAAACAGGGCTATGGTAAACTTGCTGAGGCATTGTTCTTCCTTTTTTATATCATTATGGCTTCATCCGCAGCATCACAAAAAATTCCTTTAGATCAAACCGATCCTGAAGCGCTGAAAGCGTGGATTAAAGCACAGGCGTTGCAATTAGGTTTTAGTGATTGTGTCATTGCCAAACCGGATGCTCAAGAAGAATTACCACGTTTTCAAGAATATTTGAAACGTGGCTACCATGGCGACATGAAATTTCTAGAAGAAAACCTGGAAAAACGGGCTGATCCGACTTTACTAGTGCCGGGGACCAAAAGCATTATCTGTGTCCGGATGAACTACTTGGTGGAAACACCCAAGCCACGTTATGTCCCGGATGAACCAAATGCCGCCATCATTGCACGTTATGCGCGTGGTCGAGATTATCATAAAACCATGCGTGGCCGTCTCAAAACATTAGCCAGCAAAATTCGGGAAAAAGTGGGAGATTTTGAATCTCGTCCCTTTGCCGACTCTGCTCCCATCTTTGAAAAATCTTTGGCTGAAAATGCCGGCATGGGCTGGACCGGAAAACACACCTTACTGATCCATAAAAAATCAGGTTCATTTTTTGTTTTAGGTGAATTGTTCACCTCGCTGGATTTGCCTTTTGATGCTCCAGCCAGCAAACACTGTGGCTCGTGTACAGCGTGTATTGATATTTGCCCAACCCAAGCCATTGTTGAACCCTATATGCTCGATGCACGTAAATGTATTGCCTATTTGACCATTGAATATCAAGGCATTATTCCTGAAGAATTACGCCGTGGCATCGGTAACCGCGTGTTTGGCTGTGATGATTGCCAGCTGATCTGTCCCTGGAACAGCTTTGCCAAGAAAGCCACTATTGAAGATTTTAATCCGCGACATGGTTTAGATCAGGTGAGTTTACTGGACTTATGGCATTGGGATGAACAGACTTTTTTAGCCCATACCGAAGGCAGCCCACTACGGCGCACTGGTTACCAAAGCTTTATGCGTAATATTGCCATTGGTTTGGGCAATGCACCTTTTTCCACAGAAATTATGGAAACTTTAAAGCAAACTCGCGACCAGCATGATGAGATTGTGCAAGTCCATATTGACTGGGCAATTCAAGAACATCTGGCCAAATCCAGTTCCATACTGAGCCAAAATTAACAGCTATTGCTCCAGTTTTTTAATTTCAAGATACTGACAAAGTTTTACCTTAATAAAAAACATAAACTCCAGATCAGGACAAAATTATAAAAACAATAAAAAAACTTTGCAGTGATATTTATAGTAAATAGCTTCAATTTGCTACTAAATATACAATCTTACAATTACTATAAACTTTAAAAATCAATCGTTAGATGCTATTAAATTTGGTCGTTTATGCCTTTGGATTTGGCATAAATTATGTATGATAAAAGTAATAATGAAGATATTTATGGAATTTCACTAATGAATGTACGTAATGACTGGACACGAGAAGAAATTCAGGATTTATATAACCAGCCTTTTTTAGATCTGGTTTTTGAAGCACAGCGCATTCATCGTGAACATTTTGCTGCAAATACCATTCAGGTCAGTACACTACTTTCGATCAAAACAGGTAAATGCCCGGAAGACTGTAAGTATTGTTCACAATCGGCGCATTATGATTCGAAACTTGAAGCCGAAAAACGTATTGCCGTGGATAAAGTGATTCAGGAAGCCAAAGAAGCGCTTGCTTCTGGTTCATCTCGTTTCTGCATGGGTGCAGCATGGCGTAATCCACATGAACGCGATATGCCTTATGTACTGGAAATGGTACGGGAAGTAAAATCCTTGGGTCTGGAAACCTGCATGACTTTAGGCATGCTCAACCAGTCGCAAGCAGAACGTTTAAAAGATGCAGGGCTAGACTATTACAACCACAATCTAGATACCTCACGTGAATATTATTCCAATGTGATCAGTACCCGTACCTTTGATGACCGCTTAAATACTCTGGATTTTGTCCGTCAAGCTGGCATGAAAGTGTGTAGTGGCGGAATTGTCGGTTTGGGTGAAAGCAGCCAGGACCGTATTGGTTTATTGCATGAGTTAGCGACTTTAGCGATTCATCCTGAATCAGTACCCATCAATATGCTAGTGCCAATTGAAGGTACGCCACTGGCTGATGTGGAAAAACTAGATGTGACTGAATGGATTCGTACCATTGCAGTTGCCCGGATTATTATGCCTAAAAGCTATATTCGCCTGTCTGCAGGGCGAGAGTCTTTGTCCGATTCTGATCAGGCACTGGCTTTTATGGCAGGTGCCAACTCGCTTTTCTCAGGTGAGAAACTCTTGACCACACCGAATGCCGGTGAAGGTAAGGACAGACAGTTATTTAACAAGTTAGGTTTAATCGCAGAAAAAGCCAAACCAACAGTCAAAGAACTCTCTGTAGATGCAATGGCTAGTTAAACTGAGCAAATTCTAAAAAAGCCCTTTTAGGGCTTTTTTTATTTAACCCGAGGTAATTAACATGCCATAACGTGTATTTAAATAATTTCCCCGACGAATGATATCTGCTCCATTGGCATGGTAAACCACCAACTCCTGAGTAAAAGTGTCATGACTGAACGAATCAAAACAATCCTGATGATGACTTAACCAAACCAAAGTGTCTGCTAATTGATCAGTGACAATATAAGTATCTGCAGTAAAATCAATGCTCATAACTACAATTTTAAATAGGTCTAAATTGGTAGTTTAATCTTTTTTTCAATTGTTTCTAAGAACTAAAAAGTGAGCCCGAAGCTCACTTTGTAATGATCCCCATAGTTTCATTTAAAGCGGTTTATTGATGCCACACTTTCTGCATTCTTTATGTTCTCCGATCTCTTCCATATGCTCATACTCATACACATGTAAGCAAAATAATTTCATAAGTAATTGAAGCATTTTCTAAACTCCATCATTGTTTATTTTTTAAGTTCAGCTTCTATAATCTGATATTTCATCCTGAAACACCAAAGTGATCAAAAAAAGATCACGGTTATTTATTAACATATTTTTATGATAATTCAAATAACTTAACTCTAATTTTTAAGAAAATTACAAAATAAAATTCACTTAAGTGCTAAAGAGACGAGACTATCCTCAAAGGCAAGAAATTTTAATCAATCAATAATTTTAGTTTCTAGAAAAACCTTAATAAAGCAATATAAAACAATAGGTTATTAAAAATAAAGACTATAATATGAATATGTAATTTTTGACTATCTAAGAAATAAAAGCTTCTTAATGAGACTTTTTTATTGCCTACCCTGCTTACACCATTTATTTTTGATTGCTTACATAGGATTTAGAATTAAAAAAGCACTCAAGAGAATTACTCTTAAGTGCTTGATTTATTTGGTGGGCCCAGACAGACTTGAACTGTCGACCAACGGATTATGAGTCCGAAATACACTAATATGTAAACCTATAAATCAATCACTTACATCGCTTGCCTGCACATTTCTCTATAGAAACCAATGTAACTAAAGCATATTTAGTTGATTTCATGACACAAATGTGTCACAGAGCTTAGGCAATCATTTAAGTCATTGGCAGAGTGGGTAGATATGTCTGTAGGGTGACAGCAAAAATTTTTAGGCATAAGCTAAGTGCTTTAGTAGAAAAGCAATATACTTTTCGCCGATCCTAATAAAAATATTATAAAATTCAAATTCTTCTATTATAGACAATTTTAAAAATCGGTAATTTTTCATGCACAAAGATTTTGAAAATATTTCATCCAACAACTTATTTAATATTAAATATATTATTGTTTGTAAAAATAACGATAATATTCCCAATGTTTTAGAAAAACTTTTACATCTTCCATGGGATGTCAGAGAAATTTTTGATGCAGAAGAAGAAACATTATCAAAATTAATTGAAAAAGGGGCAATTTTCCCAAACTATATAACCATAGATGAAAACAATTCGAATGAAATACTGAAACACTACAAATCACATTTATTCACTCTAGTAATTAAACTCGATAATACTAATCTTGATATTATTGATCCACTCCCTGATATCTTCTCTAGGCTTAATCAAAATTTATCCAATGATTATAAAGTATCACCATTAGATACAGTAAATTTATTAGATTTAGAAGATTTGAATATTTATTCATGGCTTCAACAAAAAACATATCATTTTAGTAAAATTATATTTAGTAATTACCTAGGTCGTTTTGAAGGAGAAGAAAAATATAATGCAAAAATAAATAGCCTACCAGAAAATAAAAAAATAGTTTTAGATCAAATAGGATGGTTAACAGAAGAAATGAATAAAGGACTATTTAAAAATATTTTTGAAAGAAAAAAAATAGACTTTGATACAATTATCTCAAACAAAGAGTTTTTCTTGTTAAAAGATGATGGAAAAAAGAAAGGTCTTATAATACAATCTTTTGAAGATAAATATTTTTATTATGGAAAATATTCAAGAGCATTAATAAGAGAAGATAAAATTAGTAAAGACAGGAAAAAGTTGGCATTAACGAAAATTAATAGCCTTCATAGTGTTGATAAAATTAAAAATGAAATAATGTTCCCGCTACTTTACTCAAAAATAAATAATCACTTATTTTATTCTCTAGATTATGATATCAATGCAGTAAGACAAGAAGTTAATTTAATATCAAATCATTGTAGACGCTATGATCCAACATCTGCATCAAAAATAAAAAGCCATAATCAATCCTTATCACATTTAGTGAATAACCTAAATATCAAAGTAAGGAAATATAATGAACTTAATCAAGTTACAGAACATTTGAAACATAAAGATTCTTATTATAATTTAAAATCATATAGCACTCTTCCTTTAGGATGGTTAAATATTGATGGATGCCCTCTCTGTTTAAAATATCATTATAGCATAGTACCTCGAAATAAAATTCAATTGGTTAGTACTAGAGAACTACTAATTTCAAAAGAAAGTGCCTCCAAAGTACTAATTATTCGGAGCTTTGATGATGATGATCACCTCAAAGATATTATGGAAAAAACTTTAAATAAAGTTACATCCTTAAATAAAAAATATAATTTAGATAATATAGGCTCTATAGATGAAGATATAAAAAATGAAGTATTAAATCACAAAAACTCAGATTTATATGCACAATATAGATTTGTTGATGTTAAGTCTGAAGAAGATCTAATTAATACACTAAATAATTCAGACGAAAGTATTGTTATATTTGACTGCCATGGTACTGCTCTAGATGATAAAGGAAATTATGGCCTATATTTGTACGGTGAAAAAGTCAGCTTTGATTCATTAAAAACTAAAATAAATAAATTACCGCCAATTGTCATATTCAGTAGTTGTGATAGCTTACCAATAAACGCCAATCAAGATAATTCCTCTGCTCAAACCGCTATTGATTTAGGCGCTCGGGTAGTAATTGGTACTTATTTACCTATCGATGGATTTCTAGCAAGTATTGCAATATCAAGACTAATGAACAGATTAAAACAATATGTTGATATTGCTCTTAATCATGTTGAAAAATTAAGTTTTAGTAATATATTCCAAGGATGGATGTTGATGGGCTATACTCTTGAAGTCTTGCAATTAATGAATAATGATAAGTTAATAGAAGATGGTCATTTCCATAAAATTCATTTAGAGGTTAATTGCATTATCAACCCATTAGATCCCAATTGGTTTGAAAGATTTTTAGAAATATTAAAGAAAAACATAAAAATTTTCTCAAATCGTGATGATGTTCTCAATTATTTATGGAGTAATATTGCTGTAACAGATTCTATGAAATATGTTTGTTTAGGTTTTCCTGAAAAAGTTTTTATAGTAAATAATACTAAAGATTTTGATTCTGACTTTCATGACATAATAGAGTAATATTTATATATGAAACTTCACTATGGATTTTCTCAAACCTAATTAATATTAGTAAAATAAATATTCATCTCTATCATTTAAATACCTCATGTTAATGTTATTGGATAGGGATGGATATTCAAATTAAGTAGTGTATAGAATTATAATGAAATCCAAGAACTATTGATAATCTTTAGTAAATTAAGTGCATATTTAATTTCATAAAGATACATCTAAAACAAATATATCAATACGACCTTTTAAGTCACTTGGTAGTTCGTTCTCTAAAATGACTTTCAATTCTTGAGCTGAACTAACACCATGATTAGTTATATTCGCTACTTTTTCATCAGGTCCAAACCAAAGGACAAAATATATTCCTTGCTGTTCAGCATGCGGATGTATTGAATACCTTTGGGATAATTGTGCTGAAGCAGCAGTGTGGAGTTCAGAATGCCATTGGCCTTTTGATTCTAATACTAAGAGCTTTCTTTGATTATCAATTATTTTAGAGAAAGTTATATCACAACGATTGGCATTTTGAAGTTGATGCTCGGGTGTGATGGTAATCCCTTTTGGCTCTAGCCTTAATCGCAATCTATCTGCGACACGCAATGTAGCATCAACCTCACCCAGTCGTTTAAATTCAATCTTTCTAGCAGTTATATATTGCTGATTATAAAAAATATCTTTGGAGGTTGTTTCACTACCATTCAAGTCAGCTTGAAATATTCTTAGTTCTTCAAGAATTAATGCTCTTAAACTCTCCACTGTAATCACGCCATCATTATCTAAAAAGTTAACGACTTCTTCTGAAGATGGAGCCTTAAAATTTACTAGAGCAAGGTTTCGAATAAGGGTCGAACGTATACTCTTTAAATCTAATCGCATGCCTTCAAATCGTGGATCTGCAATTAAGTTATTCACAATTGATAACGTTGATTCAGAAATATGCTTGGTAAAGTTCCAAATTAAATTACTTAAAAACCTGTAAGCTGTTTCATTTGGGGGATCTCCTGTTCCCCAAGAATCAGGTAAATCAACTTTTGGCCATTTACCTATAAACTCATCTAAAATCCACCATATTTTAGTAGGGGTTAATGCTGGCCAAAATGGATGATCACCGTCACGAATACCTTCAGCTCTATCACTTAAAATAAATATAATTTTTTCTTGTTCTTTTAAATGCTCCCAATAAGGCTCTGCCTCTTGTTCATCAAGAAAGAAAAATGCTCTGATGAACCAAAATACTAGTACCGAGTTTTGATGTTCAAAATTGCTTGTAGTTTTTTTTAGCTGTTTATTTAATTCATCACATCGTTCTACAATTAGATCTTTCAATTTATTTTTATCACAAAATTGAGCACTTAGATCAAATAGTGTTTTTGTCGTATCTAAACTGATATTAGAATATTTAGATAACCATTCTAATGGTAGCGAAGTTTGAAACTCTTTGAATGTATCATCATAACGCAACCAACTTACTTGTGTGTATTTACAGTCATTATAAGTCAATTGAGGTTCAATATAATCTTTTATAAATTGTAGTCGACTCTTAGAATCTGGAAAAATAATTCGATCGACCTCAATTTTTAGTACATCTCGTTCTTCATTAGAGACCGCACGATGATGCATGTCAATTCCAGTACGTAATGCCTGTAGCAGTTCTAATTTAATACCTTCAAGACTTCCATGTTCTCTAAATATTTGAACACATGCAGCATATAATATAACCTCTGAATGGTAACTAGTAGAAGAGCATTGAGCCTTGGCAAGCTCACTTAAACTTGGCACATGAGGTTCTATAAATGGTAAACAATTTTTGAGAGCATTCGTTACTAACTTCCCATCACCAAACTCAACTTCTATTCTTTCAGGCTTATTTAAAATATGTGTTGCAAACCCAATCAAGCAACTCCAATGATTTCCACTTTCTACTAATGCACGATTTTGTTGTATATACAGAATATTTTCATTTCTAATCTTTTGTCTTTGGAACTTTCCATTTTTCACACGACGACTATTAACTATTCTTTGTGTTTCCAAATAGCTTTTTTTAGCAGCTAAATTTTTTTTAGTCCATGCCTTTAAAAATTCATTCTTTTCTCTGGCCTGAACCTTTGCATATCTGCGTAACTCATATATAGATTCATTTCTATTTGATGCATGAAAATGATGAGTCTGAACAAAATAAGACCATAAATTTGTATTATTATTTTCAAAAGCCCAATCTAGAATGAAGTAATAGTCTTGTAACTTTAAACTCAAACCAGAATGGGTATAAGATGATAACGTTTTCCAACTTACTTGATGTACATCTTCAATTGAAGTAATACCATCAAATGCTAACCTGATAAGGTTTTGGCGAAGATTATCATCGTTTTTTAATACTTTTACAGCAATGCTATCTTCTTCACGCTTTCCATTATGGAAATTTAGATTTTTTAACCAAAACCATATTTTTTGAGGATCATAAGAATTTGTTTCTAGTTCAAAATAACGATCAAGAAGCACTCCGATAATTTTACTTATTCCATTTCGACAATAACAATCATATTGTTCTTTCTTACATGTACAATAAAGATCATGAGATAATTTATCTAGAAGATTTACAACTAACTCATAATCAAGATTGATAATGAAATTTTTAATAAAATAACGTTCACCTATAGTTATCTCTCGTCCAACATTTTTATTTGGATATAAGAAAGTACATTTTTCTAAAAATCTTAAAATTACTTCAAAAGAAAAGGATTTGATATTAATTCTTTCTATCAAACGCGCAACAATATTTAAGGATGATTTTGTACCTTGTTCTATAAGCCGATTAATGGTCTGTGCTGCTTCATAATTAACTATTTCCGTTAATCTTATTCCTGCTAATTCTCTTATATATTTATCAATGGCCTCGTTCATTAGAATTTCTTCCAACTCAGGTAACAAAGATTCAAGAATTATGGATTTTTCCATTAATTCTAAAACTAACCCACGCAATAATCCTTTATCTGATTCTGCTAATATGTATTTAACAGTGGTTACGGAATCATTGTCAAAAAATCCTGAAATAGAAAAAGTTCTCCACATATCACTTCTACGGAAATAAGGATCTTCTTCAACAAGACATATTAATTTTTCTAATACATATTTTTTTGATGATGGTAGAAGCTGAGAGGGATCTCCGTTGGCTAATACGGCATAAGGATCAATATTGATTAATGTCTCTTGTATAAACTTATCACCTAAAGCAGCCATCCATGCAACAAGTCCTCTCAACTCATCACGTACAATTCCATTTGGCGCAATTATTGATAAACATTGATGAAGTGAAATATGATTACGATCCGCATTAATTTTTTTTACTAAATAATTAGCAGCTGTAAATTCAGCAATAATTTTATGACTTGGCTGATGTATGCTCTCATTTTCTGCTAACTGAAAAAGTCTGCTAGATAATACTGATGAATATAAATCTATATTATCCAATCTAATTAATGTATCTATTCGAGGGTACAATGTATCTGAACCATCTACATTAGTACTTACACCCTCAGATCCAGATAACAGTAATTTCGCAAATATTTCTTCAGTACTTTCTATTTTTTTTAGTAATGGTAAATCATTTCTTACATTGAAAGCATTGTTTGTCTCTTTTGCCAAAGCCTTAACTGCTTGACTAAATATGGATTTTCGATCAGAAAACACTCTACTGCTTTCAATATAGGCATCTGCAAAAATCTTTAAAAACTGTGGGTTTGAGAGTAGCTGTTCTAAATTATATTTCTTTACTTCAGATACAAATATTTGGAAATTTTCCTCAGCTTTATAATTTTCAAATATTTTCTGCTGTTCATATTCGTTAAAGGGATATAAACGGAAAACTCTAGGTTCGATTTCAAAAATGTCTCTAACTAAACTAGTATAAGACTCCTCCCATTCACTTGATCTACTAGAAATAATTAATTGCCTTGGCTCTAAATCGGCAACTTTACCAAGTAAATTACTTACAGCAGATTGATCTACTCTTACCAACTCATCTAGAGCATCAATAATTAAAATTGAATTTTTATCATGATTGTTTCTACTGTTAAATATATTAGCTGTTTTCTTTTTTATACTTAAGAGACTCGAAAAACTTTCCAAAAGAGATGATTTACCTGCACCCGGCTCGGCTAAAATAATGATTATTTGAAAAGATTCTATAACTTCATATTCAGTATATTCTTTTTCATGATCATAAATCTTTCTCGGTAGATAGAAGTTAGTAGTCATATCAGATTTAAAATATTCATTGGTTAAAGATAGCAGGGATAATCGTTTTCACTTTTACATATTACTCTGTGAGTTTTCTTCTTCGGTCGATTTTAGGGTTATTTTTTTCTAAATTCGACCAGATTTCAGCTTCTATAAAAATATCCATAATATATCTGGGATTAGTAGTAGTTTCTTCATAATTCTCGAACAATAAATGAAACTTAGTCACATATTGATTCCAATTTATTATTTGAGTCAAATCTTCATTAGGGAATACTTTTTGGAGTGCATCAATCCAAGAATCACCAAATTTTTGCCATTGTTCATATGTAACAAACTCTACCTCAGATTGAGAGTTGTGTAATTCATAAGAAATTCGTTCAGCATGGATTTGATTTATATATTGTCGATCTACTTCTGAAAGTAATTTTGCTCTACTTTTAGCTTCTCTATATATTTTATCATTAGATGAGTTGTGTATCCTACATGTTAAATTGTATTTTTTCTTTGTATATTCAACTTGGGAATATCTTTGTGGTCTTTTATTAGATGAGCGTCTGAAGCAATATGAACACCAATTAATTGGTTGATTATCATTAATAGTGATTTTTTTTCCATTATCATCACTACTATAAAAAATATTTGTGTCTTTAACGTTAGATAAAGTGAAAGTGATGTCTGAAAGCAATTTTAAAAATGAAACGGCTTGTTTCCATTTGTTCAAGTCAAATGGACTGACGTTTTTATTGCCAAATTCTTTATTGAATTGGTTTAATGATTGCTGTAAAGCATAGTCTATTTCTAATAATGAATCATATTTTTTATATAATTTTATAACAACATTTGAAAATTCATAACAAGCTTTCTTATCTATTAGCTCCGCGTCTAACTTTAAAGAGATTCCAGCATTCTCTAAATCTCTTTTGATTTCTTCAAACTCCTTGCCATAGAGTTGAAATTTGGCAACAAAAAGCTCAGAAATTTTTCCCAAAATATCTAAATTTCCGAAGGATTTTTCACCTTTTCCTGAGCGACCTACATAGACAAAATTTTCATTCAAATAGTTTAGAAATTCAGCAAACTCAATTTCACAGTCAGCAGCTTTTGCATCATTTTTAAATTCTTCATTATTAAAATATGAAAAAAAAATATTTTTAGATTCAATCAATTATGTATTTCCCGAATTTTTCCCATGAAAGGAAAACTCTAAATTATTAACTTCATATCGTTATTTACAAAGGAGTAATAACAATGAAGACAAACTTAAATTTCCAGATTCAAAACTATTTGAATATTTCCTACACCAGACCCCCATGAGGGGGATGGGCCCCGTAAATCCTAGCTCTAATCGTAATCATTTTACACAGTTAACTTGTCAATTCAATGCTTTACAGAATGTTACAGCATTACACCGTGGTGAAGAAAATGAAAACTAAGCCAATTGCAGTACGAGTGCCACTTGCACTAGCAACATCTCTAGAGAGACAAGCAGAGCGTGAATCAGTAACAGTTGCAGATGTTATACGTCACATATTAGCCAAAAGCCAACAAAGTGAACAAGACAAAGTAATTGATGCACTTACATCTCTAGCATCTCAGATGAAATTACTCCGTCAAGGGCAAACCCAAATTATCTTCAAACTTAATGAGTTTGAAATTGAAAATGGAGAAGAAAAGTGAACCGATTGAATAAAAAACCAGAGTGGCGCGTTGAAGATGGTGCTGCAGTTGCAGGTATTACTTTTTTAATAATTTCCATAGTACTTGAATACTTTTCATGGAATGTGCAGATACCATTCACCCGTGATATTGCTTGGTCTGCATGGCCTCATCTTCCAGCAGCAATTTGGGGATGTACTTTATCTACACTTGGGATACAGACAAAATCATGGCTGGATATTGCGACAATGCTAAATATTTATGGGCATAAGACCATGTTCCTTTGGCATTTTTATCTACCACTAGTATTGGCATTACCTATCTCTTGTTTTTTAGGCTTTCTATGTGCAAAGCCACGCGATCAATATCATGCAAGAGGAAGTGTTCTGTTAACTGGCACAGAAGCTATTAGTTATGCCCAACGCGTAGTAAATGCTACTGATAAGAAATATCAAAGTTCTGATTTACCTACAGGTATGTTGATTCACCCACAATTTCGTCTACCTGAAGAAAGTGAAACAAAAGGTATAGCTTTTATCGGTGCACCGAGTGCGGGTAAAACACAGATCATGAAAAAGATGTTGATTGATACATTAGAGCAACAGCCATATGCAAAAGTATGCTTGCTCGATAATAAAGGAGATTTTACAGAGTTATTTGATGACGAGAATTCGCTTATCTTAGCACCTTGGGATAATCGTGGTGTTGCATGGGATATCGGGCAAGATATTCGAACAGAGTTGGAGGCTGGATTATTAGCTCAATCATTGGTTCCAGCTGCCGAGGGTGATAATGCTGTTTTTAGTGATGCTAGTCGCGTTGCTCTCACAGGATATATCGTCTGTTTACAACATACACATGGTGTGAATTGGGGCTGGGAGCATCTAGCTGAATGTATTGAGTGGACACTTGAGCAAACTATTGAAGAATTTCGACGCTTTTACCGAATTGGTCTTAAAATTTTTAAAGAAGGTAGTAGATCCAGCGATAGTGTTCATTTCAGCCTAATTGCAAACTTATCCTTTTTGCGCCAACTTGCACAAGCATGGCCTACAACAACTGATGGATTTAGCTTACGAAAATGGATTTGTGATGATTCAGAAGAAAAACCAATCTTATTGTTACAGGCAAGTAAAGCATTTCCAACGATCAGCGATGCTTATATATGTGCCGTGCTAAATGTATTAAGCAAGTTGATTCTATCGCCAACTTTTGCTGATTCATCTACTCGAAGAATCCATTTTATTCTCGATGAAATTGCTCAAGTTCCATATATTGAACAACTTAAGAATCTTGTTGCTCTTGGTCGATCAAAAGGCGCTTGCATTTGGTTGGGTATTCAAGACTTTGATCTGCTAGTAGACCAGTATGGTCAGTACGAAGTTAACTCACTGATTGGCATGATGCAAACTAAGATTATTTTGTCAATGGGATCAGGCACAGGAGCCGACTTCTCTTCTAAGCTAATAGGGGATCGTGAAATTTTCACTGAAAATTTTGATGAAAATGGTCATCGAATTCCACTTACCCAATGTCAACGCCTTGTTGCACCATCCGAAATTTCGCAACTACCATCTCCTACTCTAAAGCACGGTATACAAGGTTGGATGACAGTGACAGGTTGGAATGCTGTACTACGTCTTACATGGCCAATTACAAATTTCCAGAAAATTCGTGAAGGTATTGAACTAGCAGACTGGATTGATCGACCACCAGTTGAAGATGCATCAAATCATGTTTTACAAATTGATGTAAATACAGGAAAAAAACGCTTGATCAAAAAGTCGATACCTCAAGGTTGAGATAAGCAATGATGACTTTTAAACCTCTCTCTAATACTGCGCAAACTGCACAGTATTATGAGAACTCAGCAGTCGATGACTATTATGAACTTGGCAGTGAACCTAATGGCTACTGGCTTGGGCAACTTAAATCAGCATTATATTTGGATGGTCACTTGCGTTCTGGTGAGCTAGGAAAATTATTACAAGGTTTTCACCCAACTACGGGTGAGGCTTTGGCCTCAAATGCTGGAATTGATCATAAAGGTGGCTGGGATATGACATTTTCCGCACCAAAAAGTGTCTCAGTCGCCTGGGCCTTGGCCGATCAAGAGACCCGTTTTGCTATTGAATATGCGCAAAAAAAGGCAGTTGAACAAGGGGCTAAATTCCTTGAGCAACATGCATTTAGCAATCGAGACCGTGGTAATTTGACTAACTCAAACCATCAAATCATTGCAGCTGCATATGAACATAGTACGAGTCGTGCGCAAGATCCTCAATTACATACGCATGTCCTTGTTGCAAATCTCGGCTTACGTAATGATGGCTCAGTATGTGCAATTGATTTTGATTCGCGCTGGAAATTAGCAGCTGGTGCAGTATATCGTGCTGAATTAGCACATGAGTTACAGCAACTCGGTTTTCAGATTGAACAAGATATTAAAAGGTCTTTCTCAATTAATGGAATACCCCCAAAATTATGTGATGCTTTTTCTAAACGACGACAAGCAATCGTAGAGCAAGCAGAAAAATACGGTGTGACAAGTGTCCAAGGTATGCAGATTGCCACTTTTGCTACCCGTGAAAGCAAGAGAGGTGAAATTTCACGATCTGTATTGTTCCAACAATGGCAAGCCAAGGCAACAGCATTGGGTTATCAACCTGATCTAGTTCAACAATGCCAAATTTATCAACCGATTCAAAGCAAGATGCTAACACCAATGGAGATTTTTACTAATCTTCATCAGCAGATGTCAACTTTTACATCACAGCAATTACATCATGCTATCGCTGTGGCTGGTCAAGGTCATCTGAATGGCGATGGTATTCACCAGTATATTGGTGAAATATTGCAGCATCCTGAATTAGTTCGGTTGCAATCCATTAACCATAAATTGGATCGAGGTCTTGATCAAACCGAATTGCGTTTTACTACTCAGACACAATTGATTTTAGAACAAAAATTGCTAGATCAGTCTAGAAATCGCCAACATGAAACTATGCATCAAATTCAGGTTGATCCAATCTTAATAGAACAATCAAAGCTGACGGTAGAACAACAACGGGCATTTGAGTATATCACTAGCAAATCTGGTGGCGTCAAAATCATTCAAGGTATGGCCGGCACAGGGAAAGGCTACTTGCTCGGTGTTGCACATCTAGCGTGGGAACATGGAGGTTTAGATGTACGAGGTGCAACTCTTGCAGCGAAAGCAGCCAAAGGCTTACAAGAATCCACACTAATTCCATCTCAGACTTTGCATTCATTGATTCATGAACTAAATACTGAAAGCACAAAACTGACTAGTAAAACCGTATTGGTGATTGATGAAGCTGGCATGGTTGGGTCAAGACAATTGGCACAAATACTTGATTATGCAGATCAAGCAAAGGCAAAAGTTGTTTTGATTGGTGATTCACAACAACTACAGCCAATTGATGCCGGTGGGGCTTTTCGTTTACTTACACAAAATCTAGGTTATGCATCCCTGCAAAATATTCAGAGGCAAAAAATGCTAGAAGACCGAAAAATTGTGATGCAGCTCGCCACAGGTCAAAGTGAGCAAGCATTAGCAGCCATGCGTAAGCACGGCAGCTTGCACGTACAATCTACACAGGAAAAAACTATAGAAAATTTAGTTGAGGACTGGTGGCAAGCCAAAATTGAACAGCCATCCGCATCTGCTTTGATGCTCGCAGGAACACGCAGTGATTTATACCAACTAAACCAAGCTGCACGTTTAAAAATGCATAAATCAGGACAGTTGGGTGCAAGCTGTGAAGTTGAAACCATTCTCAATAATGTACATTCCTTTCGTGAATTTGCAGTAGGTGATCAAATCATATTTTGCAAAAACCAACGCAGGTTGGGAATAACTAATGGTGATGTCGGGACTCTGAAAAAGATTCAGATGAATCAAGATGGTCATTGGCAATTTCAGGTTGAACGAGAAGATAGCAAAATAGTTGAATTCAGTTTAACTGATGATGCAAACATAAAATCAGCTTATACCGCAATTGACCATGCCTATGCAATTTCGGTGCATAAAGCACAAGGGATGACTGTAGACCATGCATTTGTACTCTCTTCAGATGCAATGATGGATCGAGAATGGAGTTATGTTGCAGCTAGTCGTGCCAGAGAGAAAACCCATTTTTATTGTTCAGCAGAAATTGAAACACTGATGGAAGTGAATATGAGACGATCAAGACAAAAAGATACGAGTCTAGATTATACCGTAAGCTCTGAAGCTCAGCATCAGCTCGAACTATAAAAATAGGTAAAGCACATGCAAACGCTCAGTCTAATTGAGGCAGCTAAATTTCTTCGTATGCATCCTGAAGAATTACGCAGGAGAGCAAAAATTGGTCAAATTCCAGCAGCTAAACCTGCAAAATCATGGGTTTTTATCGAAGATGATCTTGCTGAATATTTACGCTCGTTTTATGCTAATTCAAGGCAAGCGTTGCAAGTGACTTTACCAATGGAGTTAAAACAATGTCACTTATCAAACGCAACAACATATGGTGGGTCGACTTCACCACACCGAGCGGTAAGCGAATTAGACGTACTACTGCAACGGAAAATAAAGTCGAAGCGCAAGAATTCCATGATCGATTAAAAGCTGAATTTTGGCGAGTACAAAAGTTAGGTGATAGACCTACTTATACTTGGGATCAAGCTGGTATACGTTGGTTAGATGAAACTCAGCATAAGAATACCCACCAAGATGATGTCAGTAAATTAACTTGGTTACAGCAGTTTCTTCGTGGGAAAATCCTAATGGACATTTCTCGCGATGAAATTATTTCGATAGGTGAAGTTAAAAAACGAGAATCGAGTGCTGCAACTGCAAATCGATACCTTGCCTTAGTTCGAGCAATCCTTAATAAAGCTTGTAACGAATGGGAATGGATTGATAAAGCACCGAAAGTAAGAATGTATAAAGAAATCAAACGCCGTGTTAGATGGATTACAGCTGAGCAAGTTAAGATTTTACTTGATGAGCTACCTCCCCATCAGAAAATAGTAACGGTATTTGCTCTTTCAACTGGACTCAGACAAGCCAATATTTTAAATCTTACTTGGCAACAAGTTGATTTAAAGCGAAAAACGGCATGGATTTACGGTGATCAAGCAAAAGGTAAAGAAGATATCCATGTTTCGTTAAGTGAACATGTAGTTAATTTACTTAAAACTCAGCTTGGGAATCATCCAGAATATGTTTTTACATACCGTAAAAAGCCTATTGCAAATATAAATACACGGGCTTGGCGGAAAGCTTTAGAACGAGCTGGAATAGTCAACTTTCGTTGGCATGATCTAAGACATACTTGGGCGAGCTGGTTAGTGCAAAATGGCACACCCTTATATGATCTTCAGGAGATGGGTGGTTGGCAAAGTTCTGAGATGGTCAGAAGGTATGCTCACTTAGCTCCAGCAAATTTAAGTAGACATGCTGAAGTCGTAAGTTCCATACTTTATGGCACAAATGTGCCGCAGCATGAAATTAAAAAGGACTTACAGTTACTGTAAGTCCTTGAAAAATATGGTGGGCCCAGACAGACTTGAACTGTCGACCAACGGATTATGAGTCCGCTGCTCTAACCAACTGAGCTATAGGCCCTGATAAGCTGAATTTGTTATATATCAACAAGTTCAAGCGAGGCAATACTAACGAAGATTTTTTCAAAAAACAAGCATTTTTACTTTCACTTGCACAGTAACACAACAATTACTGAGCATATTTTAAAGGAGGATTATTTTTCCTTAGACTCCACCCCACCCTCCTGTGAACAGATTGTAAGTTTTATAGCTAAAAACCTTTATAGTAAGTGTTTGAAAGATTCAAATGAGAGCTAATATTTCACTCCTATAAATTAAGAAGAGTAAAACTTAAAAAACAGAATGATTAATACACAATTTTAAATATTCAACACCTTTTAAATGAATGATTGTGGACTATAATTTTTTAAAAATGCAAAAATTAAATCCTCATCCACTCACGTTTTTGAAATTCAAATCATGTGAAAAAGATGAAAATCTTATACCTAAAAAGTATTACTTTAATTTTTATTTAGATTGGGAAGAAATATTTTTTAAAATCCAACTATAAAGATTTTTCCAGCTTCGACTGCAAATCACTGCTAAAGACTGCGTTCTTTTTGCTCTTCAATGCGAATTTCGATTAAAGACCATACAACAACCAGCATAAACAAACAAAATGCTAATAGAAAAGTCGAAACATACATCATTCTTTTCAATCCTCATTAAACCTAGGCCACATCGCGCCCTGTGTTTAAAAAATTTTATCTTCGACAAAAGTCTAATAGGTATTTTTTCATCTGAATAGTCACTATTTAGTCTTATTTTATATAACTTGATACATATTAAATCTTTAAGCTTAAGATTTAATATATAAAAGCAATTAATACACATATTTCATCCATCATATAATGCGTATCCATTTGGTTATTTTTAATTCATTAACACTTGACTACATACAAGAACAGGCAGAAATTAGCCAACTTTCATATAGTCAAATATCCCCTACATTCATGTTAAAAAAATTTATCGGTGAATCTGCATTTAAACTTGCAGGATGGAAATATCATGTTGAACCAGATGTACTTGAAGATAAGCAGGTTATTGTTGGATTTGAACATACATCCATGATGGATGCCGTGCTTTCACTGGCACTATTCCAGATTTATGATATAAAAATTCATACCCTGATTAAAAAAGAATTATTTAAAGGTCCCATGAAGCCTTTATTAGAAGCTATTGGGGGAATTTCTGTTGATCGAAAAGCAAATCAGGATATTGTTTCACTTATGGTTGAGCATTTTCAGCAGAATGAAAAATTCAATCTGGTGATTGCACCTGAAGCGACCCGTGCCAAAACGGGTGAATCTAGAAAGCCCATCCGTACAGGTTTTTGGTATATTGCCAAAGCCGCTGGTGTACCTATTGTTTTAATGTATGCCAATTCGCAAACCAAAGAAGGTGGTATTTTAGGCAAGATTTATCCAACAGAAATTAATCACGACCTGGCTTTGTTAAAACAGCTTTACAGAGAAAAAGTTGGACTGGATATTGTGATCCCTGAACCTAAAAACTAGTTGCTATTTGTTTAAAAACTCAAAATCTAGCTCTTTCTAAGAAAAAAGGGCTTATGGTAGAATTTGCATAATCTGATAGGCATAAGGCCAATCTACAAGGAGCATATTTCGCATGGCGGGTCATTCCAAGTGGGCTAATACTAAGCATCGTAAAGCAAAACAAGATGCGAGCCGCGCTAAAGTATTCACAAAATTCATTCGTGAAATTGTTACAGCTGCCCGTTTAGGCGGCGGTGATGTTGCGTCTAACCCACGTTTACGTGCTGTCGTTGAAAAAGCATTAGTCGCAAATATGACACGTGATACCATCAACCGTGCAATCCAGCGCGGTGTTGGCGGTGAAGAAAATGCCGATTTAAAAGAAATCACTTATGAAGGTTATGGTGTAGGAGGTGTTGCAGTTATTATTGAAACAATGACTGATAACTTAAACCGTACTGTGCCTGATGTTCGTCACTGTTTCTCTAAAACTGATGGTAACTTAGGTACTGCTGGCTCAGTTGCTTATATGTTTACTAAACGCGGTGAGATTACTTTTGAAGATGTTTCTTTAGAAGATCAAATCATGGATGTGGCTTTAGAAGCAGGTGCTGAAGATATTGAAGTTGATGAAGATGAAATCTTGGTCATTACCACTCCGGAAAGTTTTGGTACAGTTCAAGATGCTTTAGCCGCTGCCGGTCTTAAATCTGACAATGCTGAAGTTGTGATGAACCCTTCAACTAAAGCCTTAATTTCAGATATCGATCAAGCGAAAAAAATCGTCAAAATGATTGATATGTTTGAAGATCTGGATGATGTTCAAAACGTTTATACCAACGTTGAATTCACAGAAGAAGTGTTAGCTCAATTAGATGATTAATTCTTTTTCCACATAAAAAAACGCACCTGATGGTGCGTTTTTTATGTGCTTTAAAGGCATTTTTATATAAAACTGCTACCTAAACTATAATTTCAAACCCGGTTCAGTAAGCCACTACAATTCAATACCTTGTATTCCTTAATCACAAAACTGGAATGTAATGCAACCACATGCTCAATTTTACCGATGCGTTTTAACAGAATTTCACTATAATTTTCCATATCTTTAGCCACCACTTCGACAATAAAGTCGGCGGATTGCCCGGTCACTAAAAAAGCCTTAATGACTTCAGGAATGCTTTCCAGTTCTTCTAAAAACTTGGCAAAAGTATCCGTATCATGTTTATTTAAAGACACCTGCAAGAGCACATGTAAACTGAAACCCAGCTTGGCATAGTTAATATCACGCTTTAAATGGGTCATGATATTGGCTTCAATCAGATGCTTGATCCGTCGATGAACCGAACTCACTGAGAGGTTAATACGCTCAGAAAGCTCATTCAAATTGACATCTTCATGACTCAATATTTCAAGAATCTGTTTATCAAAACGATCTAGTTCCATTTTGTACTCTTTTCAATAATCGATAGCTACGCAAAATATTACATTAGCTTTGTGATATAGCAATTATTTATTTTTCACAAAATTTTAAGATTATGAAAATATTTTCCATAAGCCTTCCAGCTCATAAAGAAAGATCTTGACGCCTACTTAAAGTACCCTGAGCCACTCAAAAATAAAAAACACTCAATGTTAATTTTAATTATATATTAAAGACTTATATCGAATTTAACACTCATTCAGTCAAGTGTCCTGCTCCGGATCATCACTCATCTTTTATATTTGAATAGAAATAGATTAAAAGGAAGATGTTCGACCAAAACAAAAAAATACAGTCATTTGATTTGCAATAATACGCGCTATAGAGTGCGTATTATTATCGCTGGCTTTTAAACTCCACGCCAATCGACCCGTGCATTCCGTTCAGTGTGATAGATACGCAGCACATATTGTCCCAAGGGTAATGCCATTAAATGTTCTTTATACTGTCGAAATTCTTCAGATAAAGTTTCGCCCTGTTCTTTTTCCCAAGGTGTCCCGGGAATTTCCAGAATAGGTGCAAGCATCGAACAGACCGCAATATCAGCAAGGCCAAGACGTTCACCGACAAAATAACGCCCATGATTCTCTATCAATCTTGCATTTAAATTCTGGATGATGCTATCCATCTGCTGTTTAGATTCGGCCACCTTGTCTGCATTTAGTTGATAGCCTTTGGAAAGTAAGGCTTTGATAAGGGGTTTGGAATATTTTTCAAACTGGCGTAGATATCCCTTTTCACCAATTAAAATATCTAAGGATTCTTCACTTTCCGACAAGGTATGGGCAAGCCCCCAACGGCGCACATGTCTACCCAGTTCGTTAGCAAGCCCATTGATTTCCAAAGCCAAGTGACGTTGTTGTGGATCGGCACGCAATAAAGAGTGTTCCGGATATACCTCATCCAGATATAAAGCTATTTCAGTCGAGTCGGCAATCCAAAGATCTTGATCACGTAAAATAGGCAATTTGTTCTGCCCTGTTTTTAGCTGTGCAAAAGCACGATGTACACCTGGCACCAAATTTTGTGCGACATAATCCAATTCTTTATGATCGAGCAACCAGCGCGCTTTTTCACAAAAATGAGATAAAGGAAACTGGTATAAAATTCGCATAAAAACTCCGCTTTTATTTTTTTAGTTCTGCCAAGTCAAAACCATCTAATTCAGTCGGATACTTTAGTCACCCTATCCCGGAATTACAATGTGCTTTTTATCCAAAATATCATCTTGGTACTATTAGTCATACGCTTTTTATTTTTATACATTTTTTTGTCTTGATTATCTTTAAAGCAGATATAAACCCATAAACTTCAAAAAATAAATGTTTAAAAAAATTCAAATCATGTTGTTTTTTAAACACTTAATATATGCAAAATAAATAAAAATCTTGCAGTTTTTATCTTAAACAGGATTTTTCATAAGCTTTGCAAAAGCAATTGCTTAATTTTGAACTGAATTACTTGTAGCGTTCTGATATCGATTTAAGGTGTCATTATGTTTCGTTTAATTTCTGAAAATGTTCATGTAATTGAAAACGATCTTGAAGCTATTCATGCTGCGTATCATGTCGCAGATTTTGCTTTGGAAGGTCGCAATGAACGTGATCAACAGCGTTTATTGCCTTTTGCTGAAATTGATCTATTCAGCCAGAAAGGCTTAGGTGGTATTCGTATTCCAAAGCAATTTGGTGGTGCTTTCGTTTCCAATAAAACATTGGCACATGTATTCCGCATTCTGAATAAGGCCGATTCCAGTGTAGGACAAATCCCACAAAATCAGATTGCGCTGTTGAATATGATCCAAATGATGGGTACAGAGCAGCAAAAACAGTTTATTTATCAAGAAATTTTACAAGGTAAACGCTTAGCCAATGGTGGGCCGGAACGTAATACCAAAGATACCAAAACCCTGGCAACCACATTAACTTTTGAAAATGGGCGTTATTTTGTCGACGGCGAAAAATTCTATTCAACGGGCAGCAGTTTTGCTCACTGGCTCGCGATTAAAGCTATTCATCCAGAAGGTTATGTAGTACTGACTATCGTCAATGCTCAGGCCAAAGGCGTGAAAGTGATTGATAACTGGAATGGCTTTGGGCAGCGTACCACTTCAAGTGGCACAGTTAGACTTGAGCATGTTGAAGTTGATCCGCTACTGATTTTTGATGAACGCCTGCTTTCCAGTCAGCCCAATTACCGCGGCGCGTATTCACAGTTATTACAGGTTGCCATTGATGTCGGTATTGCTGAAGCGGCCTTTGCTGATACCGTGACGGCGGTGCATAAAGCACGCCCGATTGTCGATGCACAAGTGGAAAAAGCCAGCTTTGAACACTATACCTTGCAGGAAGTCGGCAAGTCTGCGGTGCTATTGGATGCTGCCATTTTGCTGCTTGATGAAGCAGCTGAATATCTGGATGAACTGGATCGGCTTGAATCAGTCACTGATGAACAGGCGGCCAAAGCCTCTATTTTAGTCGCTGAAGCCAAGATTTATGCCAATGATGCTGCACTGCATATCTCGGAAAAATTACTGGAACTTGGCGGTAGCCGTTCCAGTCTGAGTCAGCACAACCTGGACCAGCACTGGCGCAATGCCCGTGTGCATACCCTGCATGATCCGGTGCGCTGGAAATTGCATGCGCTTGGGGATTATTACCTCAATCACACCCTCCCTGCCCGCCACGCCTGGATTTAAGGATATTTGTCATGACTTCATATCAAAACATTATTTCATTTCATCCCGAGCAATTGGCGCATGCACATATTATTCAATCCGATGCAGAAGCGCTGGAAATTGCACGCAATCTAGCGCAACAGTTCAAAGCTGGAGCCATTCAGCGCGATGCCGAGCGCATTCTGCCTTTTGAAGAAATCGAAGCCTATAGCCAGTCTGGGCTCTGGGCCATTACCGTCCCAAAACAGTATGGTGGTGCAGAGGTCTCTAGCTATACCGTAGCGCAAGTGATTGCACTGATGAGTGGTGTAGATGGTTCCATTGGCCAGATTCCGCAAAATCATTTTTATGGCCTGGAGATCCTGCGCAATAGCGGCACCGAACAGCAAAAACAAAAACTCTATAGCGAAGTGCTAAAAGGTGCGCGTTTTGGCAATGCCCTGGCCGAGTTTAAAACCAAAACTGCTGCACAGCGTCAAACCGCGATACGCAAAACTGATCAGGGCTATGTGATTAATGGCGAAAAGTTTTATTGCACCGGCAGTTTATTTGCCCATCGCATTCCAACACTGGTGGTCGATGAACAAGATCAGCAGTTCCTAGCTTTTGTTCCGCGTAATAGCCAAGGTTTGACTTTAATCGATGACTGGAGTGGTTTCGGGCAACGTACCACAGGCAGCGGCACAGTGAAATTCAATAATGTGCAAGTGCTGGCTGAAGATGTAGTGCCATTTGATATTGCCTATTCAGAGCCAACCATCTCCGGCCCGTTTGCGCAATTGCTGCATGCCTCTATTGAAACCGGTATTGCCCGTGCCGCCTTTGAAGAAACTTTAAACCGTGTGCGTCAGGCCCGTCCGTGGATTGATTCTGGCGTAGATCAAGCCACCGATGACCCACTGACAAAGTTCGAACTGGGACGGATTGTCGCCGATGTACGTGCCTCTGAAGTTTTACTGAAACAGGCCGCCCGTTCAATTGATGCCGCCAGACCCGCACCGACCGCAGAAAATATCGCCAAAGCATCATTAGATGTGGCCAAAGTACGTGCACACAGTACCGAAACTGCCTTAAAAGCATCATCCAAACTGATTGAACTGGCCGGTAGCCGTGGTAGCCAACGCGAAGATGGTCTGGACCGCTTCTGGCGCAATGCCCGCGTGCACACGCTGCATGATGCTTCGCGCTGGAAATATTATTTCATAGCCAATCATATTTTAAATGGCGTATTGCCACCGCGCCGAGGGACATTGTAATGACAACAGCATCACAATCTGTACCCAAGAAAATCTTGTTAAATGCTTTTGATATGAACTGTGTCGGCCATATCAATCACGGATTATGGACCCATCCGCGTGATGAGTCGCAGCGTTTTAATGAGCTGAGCTACTGGACAGATTTAGCCCAAACCCTGGAACACGGCCTGTTTGACGGCCTGTTCATTGCCGACATTACCGGGGTGTATGATGTCTATCAAAACAATATTGACCTGACTTTAAAAGAATCAATTCAGTTGCCGAGTCATGACCCCAGTACTCTGGTTTCTGCCATGGCAGCGGTGACCCAGCATCTCGGCTTTGGGGTCACAGTCAATTTAAGTTATGAGTCGCCTTATCAGTTTGCCCGCCGTTTCGCCAGTCTGGACCACCTGACTCAGGGCCGTATTGGCTGGAATATTGTCACTGGGTATCTGGACAGCGCACAGCGATTAATTGGTGAAAAAGGCTTAAAAGACCATGACCTGCGCTATGAGCAAGCCGAAGAGTTTGTACAACTTTGCTATAAATTCTGGGAAGGTTCCTGGGAAGATGAAGCCGTTGTAAAAGACAAGAAAAACCGGATATTTACCGACCCTGCCAAAGTACATCAGGTCAATCATCAGGGACAGTTTTACCAAAGCCAGGGCGTGTTTCAAGTTTCCCCTTCCATTCAGCGCACCCCGGTGTTATTTCAGGCAGGTGCTTCACCGCGTGGAATAGCATTTGCCACCCAACATGCGGAAGGCATGTTTATTGGCGGTGATCAGCCTGCAAAAATCAAAAAGCAGGTCGATCAGATTCGTCAGCAAGCTGCCGATCAAGGACGTCATCCTGAAGATATTAAAATCTTTGTCGGCATTACCGTGGTGACTGCGGAAACTGATGAACTGGCACAGCAAAAGCTGGATGAATATCGCGCTTATGCCAGTCCTGAAGCAGGTTTGGCGCACTTCTCCAGTTCTGTCGGCATTGACCTGTCCAAATTTGACGATGATGAAGCGATCCCTTACCAAAAGACCAACAGCATTGCATCAGTCAACAATAAATTTAAAGAACAGCACATCAGCAAAAATGATTTAAAAGCTCAGCATGTATTAGGTGGTCGTTATCCCCTGATTGTCGGGAGTGGTGCAACTGTGGCTGAAAAACTGATTCAGCTGATCGATGAAACCGGTATTGATGGCTTTAACCTGACCCGCACCGTTGCCCCTGAGTCACACCATGACTTTATCCGTCTGGTGATTCCTGAATTGCAGCAGCGTGGCCGTTATAAAACAGCCTACGAACACGGCAGTTTAAGACACAAACTGTTTAATCAAGGCAACCGACTGTCGACCTCACACCCAGTTCAGCAATTTCGATGTCCAAGCTCCGCCTCAACTTCGAACTCTAACTTAAAGCAAAAACAATCCGCATAAATTTTGAGGTGCAACATGGCACAAACAGCAAAAACCAAACTGACCATTATCGGGGTGATTATTGCCGCAGTCATTATTGGACTGGTGGTCTGGAATCAACAAAAAAAAGCCGCTTCGGATGAACTGGTGATTGGCATTAGCCCTTCATTTGCCAAGCCTTTACAGGTGGCAGCAGTCGAGGCCAAACAGCAAGGCCTGAATGTGAAACTGGTGGAATTTTCCGACTGGAATACGCCCAACATTACCCTGAATCACGGTGATATTGATGCCAATTTCTTCCAGCATCACCCCTTTTTGGATAATGCCAAAAAAGAAACCGACTTTAAAATCAAAGCCTTTGCCAAAGGTGCAGCCACGCATGTGGGTTTGTATTCCAAAAAAATCAAAAGCTTTGATGAGTTAAAAGATGGCGCGAAAGTTGTGGTTCCAAACGACCCTGTAAACCAAGGCCGTGCTCTACTTTTATTGCAACAGGCAAAACTGATCACCCTGAAAGACCCTAAAAACCATCTGTCTAACCTGAAAGACATCGCAAGCAATCCGAAAAACTTGCAGTTTGTTGAAGTCGAAGGTCCACAAACCGCACGTGCAATTGATGAGGTCGACCTGGCTTTTGGTTATCCGCACTACTTGCGTTTAGCCAAAACCGCTGATCCCGAACAGGCACTATTATTTGACTCTAACAAGGACAACCGTTATGCCATCCTGTTTGCCGTGCGTGAGGATTACCAAGATAAAAACGACAAGCTGAAAAAATTTGTCGAGATCTATCAAAACTCGCCAAAAGTGAAACAGGCTTTGGATGCAGATTTCGGTGCCAAACTCTGGTTCCCGGGCTGGAAATAAGGAGAATACGATGGTGAGTTTTGGTTCACAGGTGGACTTCTCTGTTCCCCATATCAAGATCAGAAACCTGAACAAATATTATGAAGTACAGGGTCAATCGGTACATGCCTTGAAAAACATCAACCTGGATATTCCGGAAGGCAAAATTTTTGGCATTATCGGCAAAAGTGGCGCAGGTAAATCTTCATTGCTCCGAACTTTAAATGGTCTGGAACAGATCAGTGAAGGTCATATTCACATTCACCAGCAAGATCTGGCTGAACTAAAACATGCTGAACTGATCCGGTTGCGTCAGCGTATTGGCATGATCTTCCAGCACTTTAATTTAATGTCGGCCAAGACCGTATGGGAAAATGTTGCCCTACCCCTCAAAGTCGCCAACTATAACAAAGATGAGATTGAAGCTCGGGTCAATGAAGTCTTGCAACTGGTCGGTTTGAGTGAAAAAGCACACAACTATCCGTCCCAATTATCGGGCGGACAAAAGCAGCGTGTCGGGATTGCCCGGGCGCTGGTTCACCATCCGGAAATTTTGCTGTGTGACGAAGCTACTTCGGCCTTGGACCCGGAAAGTACTTCTGTGGTGCTGTCCCTGCTCAAGGAAATCAATCAGAAACTCGGCATCACCATTGTGCTGATTACTCATGAAATGCAGGTCATTCGTGAAATTTGCGATCAGGTGGTGGTGATTGAACATGGTGAAATTGTTGAAGCGGGTGAAGTGTGGTCGGTCTTTTCTAATCCACAGCAGCAGATTACTCAGGAATTGCTAAATCTGGAACAGCTGGAATTGCCTTTTTCGCTAACGCCAGAGATTATTGCCGACAGTTCACATAGCATTTTAAAACTGCGTTATGCCTCCAGTGTTCAGCATTCACCAGATTTGAAAGTGATTTTCGAGCAGTTCGATCATCCAGTTCATCTCTATCAAAGTCATATCGATAGCATACAGAACCATCTGGTCGGCAGTTTTATTGTGGCAATCCCCGATCTGCATATAAATACCACACTACTCCAGCAGAAATTAAAACAGTACATTGCACAGATTGAGGTCATTGGCTATGCACGACCAGCTCATTGATTTATTACTTAGCGGCACTATTGACACTTTGTTGATGGTGGGAGTATCTGCCCTGGTTGCCTTTTTTATTGGCTTGCCCATCGCTGTCATTTTAGTCAGTACTGCCGAACATGGCATCTATCCTTCCAAAAGCGTCAATCACGCTTTAGGCTGGGTAGTTAACATTACCCGTTCAGTACCGTTTTTAATTTTAATGGTAGCACTCATTCCATTGACCCGCTGGATTGTCGGCACCAGTTATGGGGTCTGGGCTGCGGTAGTGCCTTTAACCTTGGCAGCCACACCTTTCTTTGCCCGCATTGCAGAAGTCAGTTTACGCGAGGTCGATCAGGGTCTGATTGAAGCCGCCCAAGCGATTGGCTGTAACCGCAAGCAGATCATCTGGCATGTGCTGCTACCTGAAGCGCTGCCCGGGATTGTGGCAGGCTTTACCGTGACTTTGGTGACCATGATCAACTCATCGGCGATTGCTGGTGCCATTGGCGCAGGTGGTTTAGGCGATATTGCCTACCGATATGGTTATCAGCGTTTTGATATGCAGATTATGCTTGCCGTGATTGTCGTGCTGGTGATTCTGGTCATGCTGGTTCAGGCCACGGGCGATTCCATCTCCAGCCAACTGGATAAACGCAAAATTTAAATCCCTATCCATTTTATGAGTTTTCAACAAAGCATCCAGCCATGACCTGACTTTGTCATGGCTTTCATGTAAAATCAGCGGCAATTTTTAAATAACACGTTGTGAGTCATTTCATGGGTTTTAATTGCGGTATTGTCGGCTTGCCGAACGTTGGTAAATCTACACTTTTCAATGCATTGACTAAAGCTGCTATTGCTGCAGAAAATTTCCCGTTCTGTACCATCGAACCAAACACCGGTATTGTTCCTGTACCTGACCTGCGCATGGACAAACTTGCGGAAATCGTTAAACCACAACGCGTGCTTCCAACCACGATGGAATTTGTGGATATTGCCGGTCTGGTTGCAGGTGCATCTAAAGGTGAAGGTTTGGGTAACCAGTTCCTCGCAAACATCCGTGAAACTGATGCGATTGCACACGTGGTTCGTTGTTTTGAAGATGAAAACGTGATTCATGTAAACGGTAAGATTGATCCTCTGGATGATATTGCAACCATCAATACCGAACTTGCACTGGCTGATCTGGAAACTGTGACCAAAGCCGTAACGCGTTTGGCTAAATCTGCAAAAGGGGGCGACAAAGATGCTGTTGCCACTAAAGCGGTACTAGACAAAATTTTGCCTTTACTGGATGAAGGTAAACCTGCCCGTGCAGCCAATCTGGATGATGATGAACGCAAACTGGTACGTGGTTTCGGTTTAATGACTTTAAAACCAACCATGTATATTGCCAACGTGGCTGAAGATGGTTTTGAAAACAACCCTCATCTGGAAGCGGTTAAAAAATTGGCCGCTGAAGAAAATGCCATTGTGGTTCCGCTGTGCAACCAGATTGAAGCTGAAATTTCATTGCTTGAAGATGAAGACCGCGCTGAATTTTTAGAAGCAATGGGCATGGAAGAACCAGGCCTGAACATCGTGATTCGTGCCGGTTACAGCCTGCTTGGCTTACAGACTTACTTTACTGCGGGTGTGCAGGAAGTTCGTGCCTGGACCGTCAAAGTCGGTGCTACTGCGCCTCAAGCAGCGGGTGTGATTCATACTGACTTCGAAAAAGGCTTTATCCGCGCTGAATGTATTGCTTATGATGACTTCGTGCAATACAACGGCGAAGCTGGCGCGAAAGAAGCCGGTAAATGGCGTTTGGAAGGTAAGACTTATGTGGTTCAGGACGGTGACGTGCTGCACTTCCGTTTTAACGTTTAAACCATTCTGACGTTTCAAAACAGTTTAAAGCCAGCATGATGCTGGCTTTTTTATTTAGAGCTGTTTTCAGTTCAGATTCACGGTCTTGGCATCCATTACAGCGCGTTGCTTACGAGCTTCTGCCAGCATACGTTGCTCCAGCTCTTTCCGAAACCCGAACATAAACACCATTTCAGCCAAGACAAATAAAGGGCCGATCGCCAGACCAATCACATCATCCATAAAAGCCGGTTTTTTCTTTTCATAAAAATGGCCCACAAACTGGAATACCCATCCCACCACAAAAATGCCAATACTCAAGCTTAACCAGACCGTCGTATCCAGCTGCGCAATCCTGTAAGCAGATGGATAAGCAAGCGCATAGATGAGCAACATGATCAGGCCAAAGATACGGTCCAGACTGAGATAATACACTATACTTGCCAGTAGTAATCCTAAAGCCAAAGTCAGCTCGACACCTGAAATGACCACACCGGCATGTGCAGTCAGACACATGATTGAAAATACAATCAATGGAATACCCACAAAATGGGTATAAATATTTTTCTGGTCCAGATGATAGGCGGCATACTGGCTCAGTAATTGTTCTAATTTGGTCATGACCGTCTTCCTTGTTAGACTTATATTTTCATTTCACTATATAAAAAAATACCAGGACAAGTTGTCAGCTAGCCGACAACTCAGATTAAAAAGGAATAAAAATGCTCGAACCCATTTATATTAAACATTTAGAGCAGAATATCTGGTTTGCACAATTGCCTGCGGTATTTAAGGATTTTATTGTGAACTGTGCTGTGCAGCAGCGTTTTGACAAGGAACAAAGCATCTTCCGTTCAGGAGATATATTTAATGGGATCTATGCCGTTTTAGAAGGTGCGGTTCGCCTAGGTTATATTGACATTCATGGCAAGGAATCGGTGGCTGCCATTGTTGAACCGGTTATGTGGTTTGGCGAAATCTCGCTGGTGGATGCCCAGCCCCGTTCGCACGATGCGATTGCAACGCAAAAAAGCCTGCTCCTGCATATACCGAGTACCGCACTACAATCCCTGCTGCAACAACATCCAGTTTTTTGGTATCACATTGCGCAACTGACCAGTCAAAAATTGCGCTTTGCTTTTTTAGAACTGATTTCCATTCAAACGCAAAGCATCAGCCAGCGTTTGGCACAACGCCTGATGTTTATTTTAAATGGCTATGGCAATCATTTAAGTATTGAAAACAATGTCATTCATTTATCCCAGGAACAACTGGCACAAATGCTGACCTGCTCCCGACAAACCATCAATCAGGAACTACAAGCGTTGGAACAGCAAAATATTTTGTGCGTATCTTTTAAGAAAATTGAAATTTTGGATGTAGCGGAACTGCATCGCATCGCGCATGCCTTTCCCAATACTTAAATCGGAAGATGAATGAAATTTTAAACTATGAAAATAATTCAGAGATGTATACCGTTGCAGCATAAGCCATTTTATGGCCAAGCATGACAGGTGAATAACTTGCCTGATGATGGATTTATTTTACACATCGTGCTTATGAACGTAATTGGCACACATTGACATCATCAAAACCATTGGTGCATGGCGCAACTTCATATTCATTGTCCGATGATGACTGGATGGCTTGTAGCGGCTCTGCAGCTGTGGCAACACTACTCAAAGCACTTATAACGACAGCTATACTTATAGATAAAAACACTTTATTTAACATCATTATTACTCCTGATCGTTACTAAAGTTAAATACATTTAGAATTAAATTGAATTTTTCATCATAAAAACACAAATTATTATACATAATTTATCATTTTAAGATAATTCTATATATTTATCAGATTATCGTTTTATTCTCTTACTCATTCTTTAAAACTATAACAAAAAGAAAATACCATGACATTTAAGGCATAAAAAAACGAGGCCTTTGCCCCGTTTTTATTTTTTAAACTCCGACCTTTTTCGGATCGGTATTGCCCAGCTGCGGATGCTCAATCGCATCCTTACATTGCTGTTTATCACGTTCGTAATCGGCCTGTTTCTGGGCCACTGAGCTAGATTGATCCATCGTCTCACGCGCCCAGATTTCCAGACTGGTCAGGGCTTTACGGCAGAGCGCATATTTACCTTCAGTCACGGAATCAGTCATTTTGACATTAATGCGCCAATCCGTGCTGAGCTTGCGTGCAGGTTTACGGACCTGTTCTTCCAATACATCCAGTTTTTTGGCATAGACCAAACCATCCACCTGATTAATGAATTTCCAGGCTTCGTTGGCATAAGTGGTGGCATCATTGGTCAGCTTGGGTGCCGGCTTAATTTCAGGTTTTTCAGTATTCTTACTGTCATTTCCACAAGCCTGTAGCAAAACACTACTGCATAATAAAGAAACAATCAGCATTCCACGCGTCTTCAACATCCTCATATCAGGCTCGCTTAGATAAACAATTCGGCACTATGCTAGTGAATTCGAGTACAATACTCAATCATCATTTGACCTGTTGTTCAACTCTCCCGCAAAGGTGTGTCGTGTCTGAGCACAAAATCCCTCCAGTTCAAGCTGCCGGCTTTTGGCAAGGTGCTAAAGACAGCCAAGCCATTATTTTTACTTATCTTCCTGTTTCATTTGCTTTTGGTGTTTCGGCCAGCCAGTTCGGTTTTAGCTCTTGGGAAGCACTATTTCTATCCTGCTCCATGTATGCCGGTGCCAGCCAGTTTCTGGTCGTGGCTTTACTGGGTAGTGGTACATCTATATGGATGACTGCCCTCACCGTGATTGCGTTAGATATTCGTCATGTACTTTACGGTCCGGCCTTGCAAAACCTGATTCAGGACAAGCTGAATTTAAAGAAAACTGCCGTCTGGGCTTGGGGCCTGACCGATGAAGTGTTTGCCTCGGGCATGATTAAACTGTCACAACGCCGTCAGGAATGGTCAGAGTCCTGGATGCTGGGCTTGAGCCTGTTTAGCTGGATGTCCTGGGCTTTAGGTTCTTTCCTGGGTGGATTGTTTGCCGACCAGGTCAGTGCCTTACCGCAGTTTTTACAAGCCGCGCTGGATTTCTTGCTGCCAGCCTTATTCCTCAGCTTCCTGCTCGCTGCCTTTGAAAAGAAACATACCTTTATTGTCACGGTCTGTTTAATTGTTTCCGCGATTGCCTGCTATTTCATTAATTTGTCAGCAGCCATTTTTATTGGCATCTTATCCGGTATTTTGGCTGGCCTATTTAAACACTATGTTTTAAAACAGCATGATGATGCATTGGGAGAAGCCCATGAATCTTGAAATTATTCTGGTCGGGATCATTGTCGGCATTGCCAATTTTGCTTCGCGTTTTGGTCCTTTTTATGTCATTCAAAAACATCAGCAAAATTCTCAAAAGCGTGGCTCAGTCTGGATCAGAATAGCTTTAGGCAGTATTGGCATTGCCGCGATCAGTTCCATGCTGGTGGTGGCAACTCTCCCCCCCTTGATGGAAAGCCCCAATAAAAGCTTCGCCATGCTTGTAGGTTTCCTGACCTTAACCGGGCTCTATTTTAAGTTTAAGAAGATTGTCCCGGCGACTTTAACCGCCGCCTTGACCTATGGTTTGATTTACACTTATCTGCCCGTTTCCTTCTAAGTGTTTTAAAAGTCTCCTCTTTTTAAAGGGGCGACTTAGCGGGAGTTAAAATTAAGGCTAGAGATCACTTTATAAATAAAATTGTTGGACAATATCATTATTTTATGTGAATCCGGGCTTAATTCACCAATCAGTTCTGCTATGCTAAAAGTCCATAAAATCAAGCATGGATGATTTACATGAGCGTGACTATTGGTACTCCCCTTCAAGCTTCTGCCTTTAAAGTTTTGTTATTAGGTTCAGGAGAGCTTGGTAAAGAAGTGGTGATTTCTCTGCAACGTTTAGGTGTAGAAGTTCATGCAGCAGACCGTTATGACCATGCTCCTGCCATGCAAGTTGCACATTATGCTTATACCTTGAATATGGCAGATGCCGAAGAACTCAAACAACTGATTGAAAAAATCAAACCCAATCTGATTGTGCCCGAAATTGAAGCCATCGCAACTCAGGTTCTGGTTGAAATCGAACAACAAAATATTGCCACCGTGATTCCTTCAGCAAAAGCCGTCAACCTGACCATGAACCGCGAAGGCATTCGCCGTCTGGCAGCAGAAGAACTGGGCTTGCCGAGCTCAGCTTACCGTTTTGCCGACTCGATTGAATCATTCCGTGCAGCCTGTGATGACATTGGCTATCCCAACTTTGTTAAACCGGTAATGTCTTCTTCCGGCAAGGGACAATCACGAGTTAAGAACTTTGATGAAGTCGATGAGGCCTGGGAATATGCGCAAACCGGTGGCCGGGTCAATCAGGGTAAAGTGATTGTGGAATCACAAATCGATTTTGACTTTGAAATTACCTTGCTCACAGTTCGTGCCAAAAATGCTGAAACAGGTGAAATCGAAACCCAATACTGCGACGCGATTGGACACCGTCAGGACTCTGGCGATTATGTCGAAAGCTGGCAACCTCAGGCCATGACTCCAGTGGCTTTAGAAGAAGCTAAGCGCATTGCACATAAAGTCACGGCTGCTTTAGGCGGCTGCGGTATTTTCGGCGTGGAACTGTTTGTCAAAGGCGATAAAGTATGGTTTAGTGAAGTATCTCCACGTCCGCATGACACAGGGCTTGTTACCCTTGCATCGCAATTCCAGAGCGAATTTGAATTACATGCACGTGCCATTTTAGGTCTGCCGGTAAATACATCTCGTCATAGTGTTGCAGCCAGTGCCGTCATTTATGCAGGCGTTGATGATCGCAATTTGTCTTTTTCTGGCTTAAATCTTGCTTTAGCCAACCCAAACACCGATTTACGCCTTTTTGGTAAACCCGAAGGTTTTAAACGTCGTCGTATGGGGGTCGCAACTGCACGTGCTGAAACAACAGATCAGGCACGTAAACTTGCACTAGAGACTGCGTCTCAAGTCAGTGTTCAACAAAACTAAACTTGTAACCTTATTAACGGACCACTGTTCATGATCAATACTTCTCCACTGCTGAATTACGTTAAAAGTAACCATGACATTCAGGCGATCAATCAATGGCGCACCGATGTTGAAAATCAGCTTCAGGAAAGTTTTGAAAATGGACAGTCAATCCGGGAAATTATCCTGGCCCGCTCCCATTTGATTGATGAAGCCCTGGAGTTTCTCTGGAGACATGCTGAACTTGACCAGACCGATCTGGGCCTGTTTGCCGTGGGTGGTTATGGCCGTCGGGAAATGCTGCCTTATTCCGATGTCGATATCATGATTTTATCGGAAAATGATATTACTGCCGAGCAGGAAAAACTGATTTCTACTTTTATCTCCTCGCTTTGGGATGTCGGTAATTTCAAACCCGGTATTAGTGTACGCACCATTTACGAATGTGTGGAACAGGCCACCAATGATTTGACCGTCGCGACTGCGCTGATTGAATCGCGTTTAATTAGTGGTAACCGGCATTTGGCCAAATGGCCACGCCGTATTGTTTCGCAAACCTGGACCGATAAAACCTTTTTTGATGCCAAAATGGATGAGCAGGCAAAGCGCTATGCTCAGCACAACAATACCGAAAGCAATCTGGAACCGGACATTAAAAATGCGCCGGGAGGCATCCGCGATATCAACCAGATTGGCTGGATTGCCAAACGTCACTTCCGGGTCAACCGTATTTATGACCTAGTGCATTTAGGCTTTATTTCAGAGTTCGAACTGGGTGTGCTAGAAGAAGCTGAAAGCTTTTTATGGGAAATCCGTCATCATCTGCACCGCCTCACCAAACGCGATGAAAACCGCTTATTGTTCGATTATCAGCGTGATATTGCGGCCCTGTTTGGCTATACACGTGAAGAAGATAAATCGCCGAATTATCCGATTGAACAATTCATGAAGCGTTATTATCGTAGCGCACAGCAGGTATCCACCTTAAATGAAATGCTGCTGGCTTACTTTAATGAATCTGTGATTACCCCACGTTTGCCCAACTACGAACGTAAAATTGAAGAAATTAACGAAAATTTCAAACTGGTCGATGGCAAACTAGCGGTACAGCATCATAAAATTTTCTCGGAACGTCCCAGTGCAATCCTGGAAATCTTCTATTTATTGGCAAATCGCCCTGAAATTGAAGGCATCCGTGCCCGCACTTTACGTCTGCTCACCCTTGCAGCCAAACGCATTAATCAAGATTATCGCGATAATCCCGAACACCAAGCCCTGTTTATGGCGATCATCCGTTCACCGCATCGCCTGTATGATACGCTGGTGGCGATGAAACGTTATGGCGTGCTCGGCAATTATATTCCGGCCTTTGGGCAAATTATGGGGCTGATGCAATATGACCTGTTCCACATCTATACCGTAGATGCCCATACCCTGTTATTGCTGCGTAATTTAAACCGCTTTAAAGAACCTGAATTTGCCAAAGATTTCCCGGTGGTCAGTTCAGTGTTCCAACGTCTTCGCCGTCGCGACATTGTTTATCTGGCGGCCTTGTTCCATGACATTGCCAAAGGCCGTGGCGGTGACCATAGTGAACTGGGTGCAGAAGATGCGATTGCATTCTGCCGGAAACATGGCTTTACCGAACGTGAATGCAATCTGGTGGCCTGGCTGATTCAAAGTCATTTACTGATGTCGATGACTGCACAGAAAAAAGATATTTCCGATCCGGATGTAGTTCAAGATTTTGCTGAAAAACTCGGTGATATGGAGCATCTGGATTATCTGTATACCTTAACTGTTGCAGATATTAACGCGACCAATCCCAAACTCTGGAATACCTGGCGTGCTTCCTTAATGCGTCAGCTTTATACCCATGCACGGGATGTGATTCGTACCGGTCTTGGACATCCGGTGGATTATCAAATGCTGATTGAAGACACCAAATTTGCTGCCAGTGAATTATTGGTCAATGACTTCTCTCTGGCCAATGTCGAAAAAGTCTGGCAAGAACTGGGCGATGAATATTTTATTAAAGAATCAGCCGATGAAATTGCCTGGCATACCCGTGCCATATTGCAGCATGGCAACAACACCGAACCTCTGGTCTTGATGCGTGCCCATCGCCAGTCGGCACAAGATGCGGTACAGATCTTTATTTACACTCAGGATCAACCGAATCTATTTGCCACCACCGTTGCCATTTTGGACCGGATGAATCTGGACGTTCAGGATGCACGGATTATCACCGCATCAACGGCCTTTAGTCTGGACACCTATGTGGTGTTAGATCGTTTTGGTACCTTGCTGACCGACCCTGAGCGTGAACAGACGGTTATTGATGCTTTGGTCAAGGCGTTAAGCGAGTCAGATAAATACCCGGGCTTAATGCAACGTCGTATTCCACGCCAATTACGCCATTTTGATATTGAAAATACCGTGGATATCACCCTGAATGCCGCTTTACAGCAAAACATGGTTGAAATTGCAACGCTCGACCATCCGGGTTTACTTGCTAAAGTAGGTGGTTTATTTATGATGCAGGGTTTAGATATTCATTCTGCTAGAATTGCTACCTTGGGTGAGCGTGCAGAAGATATTTTCTTTGTCACCAAAAAAGATGGTAAGCCAATGACTGATTCAGAAGCTGAAATTTTTGCTGCCCAATTGAAGTCAGCTCTGGATGAAGCCTCAAGTCTAGTCTCTGGTCACCACTAACTTAAATTTACGCGGTATCGATTTCATGAACTCAAGTTTGTCATTATTGCATCCTTATCCTTTTGAAAAGTTAAATAAGCTTTTTCAGGATATCCAAACTGCAGATTTACCCCTTATTGCCTTATCAATTGGTGAGCCAAAGCATCCGGCACCCGAGTTTGTAAAACAGGCCATTATTGACAACTTCCAGCATTTATCGACTTACCCGAACAGCAAAGGCTTACCTGAATTACGTCAAAGCATTGCCAACTGGCTCACACGTCGCTTCAAGCTCAATAGCATCAGTGCAGAGAGCAATGTATTGCCAGTTTCTGGAACTCGTGAAGCCATTTTTTCTTTTGTTCAGGCTTTAGTGAACCGTGAAGATACCCCTTATGTGGTGATGCCAAATCCTTTCTATCAAATTTATGAAGGTGCAACCTTGCTTGCGGGTGCCAAACCTTACTTCATTAATTGCACAGAAGAAAATAACTATCTGGGTGATTTTGATGCGGTTCCTGCAGAAGTGTGGGAAAAAACTGCATTGCTATTTGTCTGTACCCCAGGCAACCCGACTGGTGCAGTATTGTCAAAAGAGCAATTTAAAAAACTGATCGCACTTTCAGACCAGTACAATTTTGTCATTGCCTCAGATGAATGCTATTCAGAACTCTGGTTTGATGAGGCACCAGTAGGCTTGCTTGAAGTCTGTGCTGAAATCGGCCGTGATGATTACAAAAACTGTGTGGTGTTCCACTCCCTGTCTAAGCGTTCAAACCTGCCGGGTATGCGTTCCGGCTTTGTTGCCGGTGATGCCACTTTACTGAAACCATATTTACAATACCGTACCTATCATGGTGCTGCCATGCCGGTTCAGCACCAGCTGGCGTCAATCGCGGCATGGGATGATGAAGTGCATGTAGAAGAAAACCGTAAGTTGTACCGTGCCAAATTTGAATTATTCCAAAATGAACTGGGGCATTTACTGCCACTGAAAAAACCGGATGCAGGTTTCTATTACTGGTTAAAAGTAGACAATGATGAAAATTTTGCCAAAATGTTGATGGAAAAAGCCCATATTAAAGTCCTGCCTGGCCGTTATCTGTCACGTGATACTGAGCAAGGCAATCCAGGTGAAAATCATGTTCGTATGGCATTGGTCGCCGATATCGCACAATGTGAACAAGCCATTCAGCGTCTTAAAGCCATTCTTTAATGAATTAAAGGGACAATAAGATCAAGCATCATCCACTGTTTCACCAGTGGATGATTGGCTTATAGCGTATGGATTAAATGACCTGTTGATTGCATTTGTGAAAATGAAATAGATTTCTAAGTCTGTAAAATAAAATAGGGCGATTCATGAATCGCCCTATTTTATTTATTTTCTATTATTCCAGCTTACTGCGCTAAAGCTGCTTCAATTTCACTTTCCAGCTCTTCAGGTTTAGTGGTGGGTGCGAAACGATTGAGCACCTTGCCATCTTTGCCAATCAAGAATTTGGTAAAATTCCATTTAATGCCATTGCCTAAAATTCCTTTACTGTTATTGGTCAAATAGCGAAATAAAATGTGCGCTTCAGGCCCTTTTACATCCACTTTGGCAAACATCGGGAAACTCACGCCGTAATTTTTTTGGCAGAATGCACCAATCTGTTCATTGGAACCCGGATCTTGCCCACCAAACTGATTACAGGGAAATCCCAATACCTCAAACCCCTGATCTTTGTATTTTGCATACAACTTTTCAAGACCAGCAAACTGGGGAGTAAAACCGCATTTACTTGCGGTATTTACAATTAATAAAACTTTACCTTGATAATCGGTAAATGATTTATTTTTTCCATCTAACAACTCAGCCTCAAACTGATAAATGTTGGTCATGGATAGGTTTCCTCGTCACTTTTTTCTTGTGTTTTTAATTCTAAAGAAGCTGAATTTACGCAATAGCGCAATCCTGTAGGTTGTGGACCATCTTCAAAAACATGGCCTAAATGTGCGCCACAATGATGGCAAACAATTTCAGTTCTGACCATACCATGCGTCGAATCCTGATGTTCTTCAATGACCGAACTATTTACAGGGCGATAAAAACTTGGCCAGCCACTACCACTGTCATATTTAGTTTCGGAAGAGAATAATTCTGTCCCACAGCAACGGCAAAGATAAGTCCCTGCCTGCTTGGTATTCCAGTATTTACCGGTAAATGCTGGCTCCGTCCCCTTTTGTCGCGTAATGCGAAACTCTTCTGGTGATAACTCTCTTTGCCATTCTCTTTCTGTTTTATTGAGTTTTCCCATGATGACGTCCCTTTATATCGTGCTATTTAAAATAGGATAATCGTATATTTACGTCATTCAATCTTAAATTTCTAGTCTTTATTCAACAATTTACAAAATCAATATAATGACTCAAAAAGCAAAAAGTAAGCAAATATAAAATCATGGTAAGCAATTCTGAAAATTAAATGCTTTTTTGTAAGCAAATTTAGTGTTAGGCTTAATCCTACTCTTGCTCAGGATTAAAAAATGTCGCAGAAAAAGAGCGTAATTTTTAAAAATCTGCTGCCTGTGATTAAACAATATCAACAGACAGGTTTTACGCATGAAAAAATTGTTGCTTTACTCAGAGATGAACATCATCTCGATCTGGTAACAACCGAGACATTTAAAAGCTATTTATACCGTTATGCAAAAGTGACCTCCACTCTTTCCGAGAACATAAAAATGCCGAACACTTTCCACACCCCACGCGAAATTAAAAAATCGTCTAAGCTCGAGCATGTATGCTACGACATTCGCGGACCTGTGTTACGAGCGGCCAACGAAATGGAAGAAGCCGGGCATAAGATTATTAAACTGAATATCGGTAACCCTGCCCCATTCGGTTTCGAAGCGCCGCAAGAAATTATTAATGATGTCGCTTTAAACCTGCCCAATGCGGTAGGTTATACCGATTCAAAAGGGATTTTCCCTGCGCGTAAGGCAATCTGCCAGTATTACCAGCAAAAAGGCATTCTCAACATGCATGTGAATGATGTGTATGTAGGTAATGGGGTGTCTGAACTGATCGTAATGGCGATGCAGGGCTTGCTGGATGACGGCGATGAAATGCTGGTGCCTATGCCGGATTATCCATTATGGACAGCTGCCGTAAACCTGTCTGGTGGTACCGCAATTCACTATAAATGTGATGAGGAAAACTTCTGGTATCCAGACATTGCGGATATGGAAAGTAAAATCACACCCAATACCCGTGGTATTGTGATTATCAATCCAAACAACCCGACGGGTGCAGTATATCCACGTCATGTATTGCAACAAATTGTTGATCTGGCAAAAAAATATGACCTGATTTTGTTCGCTGACGAAATTTACGACAAAATTATTTATGATGGCATTGAGCATGTTGCTGTTGCTGCACTTGCCGGTGACCAGCTCTGCATCTCGTTTAATGGTCTGTCTAAAGCGTATCGTATTGCAGGTTTCCGTTCAGGCTGGATGGCCATTACCGGTGATAAATCACGTGCCTTAGACTATATTGAAGGCTTGGACATGTTGGCATCGATGCGCCTATGTGCCAACCATCAGGCGCAATATGCCATTCAAACTGCTTTAGGCGGTTATCAGTCGATTAATGACCTGATCCGTCCGGGTGGCCGTTTATATGAGCAACGCAATATTGCCTGGGAAATGCTAAATGACATTCCGGGTGTCTCTTGCGTAAAACCGGAAGGTGCCATGTACTGTTTTCCTAAACTGGATCCGGAAATTTACCCAATTGAAGATGATGAAAAATTCATGCTCGACTTATTGCGTGCGGAAAAAGTGTTACTGGTTCAAGGAACCGGTTTTAACTGGCCGACTCCAGACCATTTCCGCGTGGTATTCTTGCCGGCCGAAAATGAATTACGTGAAGCGATTACCCGTTTAGGTCGCTTCCTGTCAAAAATGCGCTAATGTCCTGATTTCGGAGATTGCTAAAAAAACCGCGTTTGATCACGCGGTTTTTTTTGTGCCTGCTGTTAGCCAGTGCTAGTCTTTGAGCGGATTGCCAAACTGTTTTAAATATTCAGCACCTAATTCTCTAGAACCCTGATTATTAATATGATTACTGTCTTTATTCCGATATAAAGGCACATGATTAATCATAATTTTACACGCCTGCTGATCACACATTGCCTTGGTTGGATCAATAATTTTCAGGTCAGGGTATTGCCGTTTTGCCTCTGCAACAATTCGGTTAAATTGTAGTAACTGTGTCTCATAATTCTTTCTTGAGATACTACATGGCGCATGGGTATGTAAAATTTCATTGCGAAGGTTACAGTCTGCCGGCACCCCGTCTCTATCTAGCCGAGGGACATCATTCAGCAGAATGACCTGATCACTGGACTGAGAAGCAATCCTCAAGGCTTTCATAAAACCGGTTTTAAATATCTCTGCATTGGAATGATGAACACCATCTTGCAGTTTCACTTCACCATCAAAATATGGCACATAAGAACCGGCTAAAATAATGGTGCGGTAATGTGTTTTTGCAAGATGGGCAGTAATCGCATCATTTCTTAATTTAAATTCGCTCAGCTCTTCCCAGCGATTAAAATTAGATTCAAAACGCCGCACTCCAGGTAAATAGAAGGTTGAACTTTGTGTGACATCATAACCGCGTAAATTGGCATCTTTGGCCCAGACATCCAGCATTGCGCTATAAGCGTTGGCATGCGAATCACCAATCAACAAAAAATCGATAGCCGTTTTCCGCTTGCCCAATACACAGTCATCCTGTTGTGGTAAAGCTTTCGGGTCCTCAATATCCATACATTTATTTCGGATGATATGGGCAAATGAGTTGAGTGCTTCCTGTTTAAGATAAACAGAATGTGGAAACCGGTCTGGAAAACCCTGATTGATATTGACGGTCTTGGCAATGGCGATAAAACTAAGGGCTGGCAGCAGAAAACCAATAATGATCACCTTGTAATTCGCCGCCATCACAAAACGTTTGCTGGGTTTTTCGATGAGCTGATAGGTTAAAAATGCCAACAGGATGGACAATAATACAACCACCACCTGATTTTCGACATTTAATGGCTGCATATAAATGCCGAATAACACGATAATCGGCCAGTGCCATAAATACAAGGGATAAGAAATTCTTCCGATCCAGGTGCTTAAACGATTGCTCAGTAACACATTACTTGAGGGTGAACATTGCCCGAGATAAATGATAAATGCAGTTGCCAAACACGGGATCAGCGCCATTGCGCCAGGAAAAGGTGTCTGTTGGTTAAAATATACTGCTGTGGCAAACAACGTGATTAAGCTACCCCAAACCAGACTTTGTCGTAATTTTTCCGGAATTTTGAGCTGAGGCAGGAAGCCAATCAATGCACCAATCAGCAACTCAAAGGCACGTACCGGCATACTGTAATAGGCCTTCTCTGCATTTTGCATTAACGTGTGCTGGGCATAAAATAGTAAAGTCACGATTAATGTCGTGATGATGGCCCAGGTATATTTACGCGACACCTTTCCAACAAACAGCAACAACAATAACGGCCAGAAAATATAAAACTGCTCTTCAACCCCAAGCGACCATAAATGCAATAAAGGAATACCTTCGGCATCCTGACTAAAGTAATCTCCCACCTCATTGCGCATATAGATATTCGCCATGAGCAGAGTGGCATACATCACACTGTCAAAATATTGCGTCAGATCCCCAGGTAGCATCACCTGCCAGGCAATAATACTGACAACGCTGAGTACGGTAAAATAAGCAGGTGCCAGGCGTACCACACGTTTCTTGTAAAACCGTGCAATAGAAAACCGTTTGCACTGAATATCGTGGGTTAAAATGAGGGTAATTAAATAACCTGAAATGACAAAAAAGATATCCACACCAATATATCCTCCTGAAAAGAAAGATAATCCGACATGGTTAAAAATCACCAATAAAACGGCGATTGCCCTTAAGCCATCGATATCAGCACGATAGGAGAAATTCATCATTTCACAAAGTATAATAAAGAAGCAAAATTGTATGCCTTTATTCAGAAAACTCAATTTACAAAATAAAAGATTTATATCTTGGCCAATTTTATAGAACCACTCTTAAAGATTACTTAATCACGTATGCATGCGTGTTTTTATAGTGTTTATTTGTTCTGATCCTGTTTATTGTTCGGTACACATGCTATTTATATGATGAATGAATAATAAATACTGTGAGTACATGGATGTCCTCAACCAATATCAAGCTTAGTCTTTTTTTATGCCTCAGTATGTGCTTGGGGATTGGTATTTTACGTTTCTCCTATACCGCCTTGTTACCCAGCACGCGTGAAGCGTTTGATTGGTCAACAGGTTTTGCCAGTCTTTTAGGTAGTGCCAATTTACTCGGTTATCTGATGGGTGCTTTTGCAGCCATGCGACTACCTCAAAACAAAAGCATGACCCTATATATTCAGATAGCTGCAATTGCCGGAATGTTCAGTTTAATGTGCTGTGCATTTTCCGGTTTTCCGCAAGCCTGGTATATTTTTTGGCGTGTAATTTCGGGAATCAGTGGCGGCCTGCTGATGATTTTATCCCCGAGTGTGGTGGCACAATGCTGTGAGATTCAGGACCGTTTTAAAATCAATTTTATTGGTTTTAGCGGAATTGGTCTGGGAGTTTTATTGGCGACCCTGTTCCTGCCTTATCTGGACCAAATTTCCATACAGACTGCCTGGCTGATTTTATGTGGTTTCGCGCTGATTATTTGTGCCTGCTTAAGTATTTTACTGCAACAATTTAAGCATCATCTGTCTGCACAAACAGTGCAGGCTCAATCTAAAACTCCACTCAACACAATCTTTTATAGTTTGCTGGTTGTGTATGCCTGCAGTGCATTTGCCTATATTCCACATTCATTATTCTGGATTGACTACCTGAGCCATGAACTGGGTCTGAACCTGTTCTGGATCAATTTCAACTGGATTCTGTATGGCTTAGGAAGTGCTTTCGGGGCTTTTACTGCCTATTCACTGGCAAGAAAATTTGGCAATTTTTTCGCCCTGAAAATTCTTTACAGTCTGTATATAGTAGCCATTTTTATTGCAACCTTAAACACCAGTTCAGTGCTGACTTTTGCTTCTTCCTTTTTTACCGGCATGCTCAATCCGGCAGTGGTGTTTTTAACCTCCTATACCATTCTGCAACTCTATGGTCTGGCGTATAAAAAGCTCTGGAGTATTGCCACACTATGCTTTGCATCTGTGCAGCTGATTGGCGGATTAAGTTTTAGCACTCTGCAACATTTTGGCGTGACTTATCATCAACAGTTTGTCTTGGCTGCGATAGTTTTATTATTGGGAACATTACAACTGGTCTGGCATACTCGTACAGCTAAATTCAAAACCAGTGAGCCAGCATAACCTGTTTCGATTCAGGCAGATGGCATACATATGCCTGCTGCACCACCAGATACCGGGACTGACCTCCAAAAATGAGCATAACGGTCGCAATAAGATGCATACTGACTTTCTTGCTCGCGTTTGTTCGATGCTAGAACATACCGCTTAACTATTCATGCTATTGTGCAGATTGCATGATAAATTTCGCTCCTGATCTATAAAACATCGTGTACCGTAACCATAAAAAACCCGCGACATGCGCAGGTTTTTTTCATACAGATTCAGGTCAAATGACTTATTCCATATTGTTAATGACCGCCTGACCAAATTCCGAACAACGTAACAAAGTCGCGTCCGGCATTAAACGTTCAAAGTCATAGGTCACTGTTTTATTGGCAATCGCACCGGAAATACCCTTGATGATCAAGTCAGCCGCTTCAGTCCAGCCCATGTCACGCAGCATCATTTCAGCAGAAAGAATAATTGAACCCGGATTGACTTTGTCCTGACCGGCATATTTAGGAGCAGTCCCGTGAGTCGCCTCATACATCTGGATGGCTCCGCCGATATTGGCACCCGGTGCAATCCCGATACCGCCCACTTCGGCAGCAAGCGCGTCAGAAATATAGTCACCGTTTAGGTTCAGCGTGGCAATCACCGAGTAATCGGCAGGACGCATCAAAATTTGTTGCAGGAAGGCATCCGCAATCACATCTTTAATGATAATGTCTTTACCAGTTTTAGGGTTTCTGATTTTAACCCATGGCCCACCATCCAGAAGTTCGCCACCAAAACGCTCAAGCGCAACTTCATAGCCCCATTCCTTGAATGCACCTTCGGTGTACTTCATGATGTTGCCTTTGTGAACCAGCGTCACGCTTGGCTTGTCATTATCAATCGCAAACTGGATCGCTTTACGAACCAGACGCTGAGTACCTTCTTTAGATACCGGTTTAATCCCGATCCCGCAATTCTCTTCGAAACGGATTTTTGTCACACCCATTTCTTCTTTCAGGAATCGAATGATTTTTTTGGCTTCTGGTGAATCTGCTTTCCATTCAATACCTGCATAGATATCTTCAGAGTTTTCACGGAAAATCACCATGTCCGTCAGTTCAGGATGTTGAACCGGAGAAGGTACGCCTTCAAACCAGCGCACTGGACGTACACATACGTACAGGTCTAATTCCTGACGTAATGCAACGTTTAGAGAACGGATACCGCCGCCAACCGGGGTTGTTAACGGGCCTTTAATAGAAACAACAAATTCACGAAGAGCTTCAAAGGTTTCTTCCGGCATGTAAGTGCCGTAGATTTTGTCTGCTTTTTCGCCGCAGTATACTTCCATCCACTCGATCGAACGTTTACCAGCGTAAGCTTTTAGAACCGCAGCATCAACCACTGCTTTCATGGCCGGTGTAATATCTACACCAATACCGTCACCTTCAATAAAAGGAATAATAGGATTGTTTGGAACATTGAGTGACAAGTCTGCATTTACGGTAATTTTGCTACCATCCGCAGGAACAACGATCTTCTGATAACCCATTGTCTAGGTTCTCCCTTTGTATCTAGCGATATCTAAAAATAATTGCCGATTAGGCAATACTTTCGTCCTTTCTTAACGCATAATAGTTTAATTGAATTCCATTGTGTTTAAGATTTATACGGGAAATAACAACATTTCCCCATTGAATAAAACTTAACCTTTTTAGTCTTATGTAATTAAAGAAGTTATTTGCTATGAAAATCGTCATTCTCAATAAACCTTATGACGTCCTCTCCCAATTCCGTAAAGACGAAGCACACATGACCATGGCTGACTTCGTAGACGATCCGACTTTGCGTTTGGCGGGTCGCTTAGATATGGACTCTGAAGGTTTAGTTTTTTTAACCGACCACGGCGGTTTAAACCAATTTATTACCAACCCGGCCAACAAGAAGTTTAAAACCTATCTGGTACAGGTTGAAGGTGATGTCACTGAAGAAGCGCTTGAACAGCTGCGTAAAGGGGTTGAACTGAAAGATGGTATGACCCTTCCGGGCAAAGCCATTAAAGTGCAACAGCCAGAATGGTTATGGGACCGTGATCCACCAGTTCGTTTCCGTGCATCTGTGCCCACCTCTTGGATTGAAATTTCAATCTGTGAAGGTCGTAACCGCCAGGTTCGCCGTATGACTGCTGCGGTAGGTTTTCCAACTTTACGTTTGATTCGTACGAAAATTGGTTCTATTGATCTTGTTCAATTGGGTTTACAACCAGGTGAAACCAAAGAAATCGAGCCTTTGTTATACCCGGACTTTAAAGATGTACCTGCGGAAGAACCTTACCGTTCACGTTCTTATGTGAAAAAACCGGGTGGTACAGGCGGTAAGCCAATGGTTCGCAAGAACAAAGATGGTTCCGTGAAGAAGTCATCTGGTACGAAACGTATCTGGCAAATGGATGAAAGCGAGAAACCGCGTCGTAAGACCAATGGTACAACGCGTCCGAATACCAAAGCACCGCGTGGGCGTGGGCGTGGTCGCGGTTAATTTTTAGTATTCAAATTAAAGCTCACGAAAGTGGGCTTTTTTCTTTAATAAGTATTATAGATTTAACTTGTCATATGCTTCATCAACTTGGCTCAATATATAGTACGTCTTAATCTGATGCCAATTATTTTCTTCCTTGAAAAATCCTGCAAAATAACTGGTTCTTCTCTTTTTATTGATTTTTCTTTAGATAAATAAAAAACCGACGCCTAAGCATCGGTTTTACATGAAGTTTAAAGAGTATACAAATTAAGCCTTTAACCACTTCTCAGCTTTGGCCTGATCTTCAACTTTGAGTTCAACTTCCGTCAATTCAGAACCACCCGCCTGAACTTCAAAAGTCATTAACTCATCACGGCGGAAAGCTAGTACAGTGTACGTTCCCTCTTGTTTTGCATATTTTTCAACAAGTTTAGTCGTTGCTTTCAAGCCATCAATCGCGATAACAACATCTTGGGCAGAAAGACCTGCTTTCCCCCCTGAACCTTCTCGACGTGCAGTTTGAATCACCACACCTTCAGGTTTATCGGCAAGCTTTAAGCCAAATGGCAAAGACTTGTCATTTTTAACGTCAAAACTTAAACCAAATTCGGGAAGCAACTGATCTAACGGCAATTCATCTGTGGTATTGATCAAATGATTGATCTGTTCAAGCCAGTTATCACCGGTCAACTCATTACACAATTCGAAGATGGTACGTTCATTAACTTGAACACCATTTTGCGCATTTTTATACAATTTACGCATTAAGGCATCCAGGCTTGAACCGCGCAAACGCAAGCCCAAGTCCAGACACAGCGCTACTAAACAACCCTTGTTGTAGTAGCTGGTGCCGGCGTTATTGGAGTTTTCATCCTGACGGTAGAATTTAACCCAAGCATCAAAACTTGAATCTGCAACGGTTTGAATCGCGCGTCCCGGATTTTGTAAATAGCGGTCAATCTGTGCTTTTAACAATTTCAGATATGATTCTTGAGAAATCACCCCACTACGTAGCAATATCAAATCGTCATAATACGAAGTGAAACCTTCAAAAATCCAAAGCAGCGAAGTGTAGCCTTCTTTGTTTAAATCATAATTGACGAAATTTTCAGGACGAATAAATTTTACCAACCAAGAGTGGAAATATTCATGACTGCATAAACCCAGGAAACGCTGATAATCCGCTGATGGTTCAGCAGGTTCATCTGCTTTAGGCAAGTCATCACGCGGGGTAATCAGACTGGTACTGTTCGGATGCTCCAAGCCTCCATAGCTATTGCCTGTCGCCATAGTCATAAAGGTATAATCGCTAAATGGTGCAGAACCAAACATTGAAATTTCAGTGCTACATATTTTTTCAATGTCTTGCTGCATACGCGCCGCATTCATGGCATGTTTGCCAGACACCACAAATTCATGCGGGATACCATTAGCTTCAAAGCTAAAACGTGTTTGTTCTGCCAGCTCAAAGGGTGAATCAATCAACTGGGCATAGTTATCCGCCTTTAAGGTATAACGACCTTTAACCAGACTTTTAGCCATTAAACCGGTTGCCAGCTGGAAATGTTTCAGTTCATCTGGAAGGAACACTTCAACTTCAACCGCTTTATCTTCCTGCCCTTCTAGTCCCAAACATGCACAGGCCGGATTCACATAGAGACGTGTTTGGTCCACATAGGCACCGCGTACAGACAAGTCATAGGCATAGACATCATATTCCACCGTAATCAGTTCATGATCGGTATTAAATAAACGCCATTTATTCTTCTCAAATTTCTGAATTTGTAAAATGCGCCCATCTTCATCATAAGCACGAACTGACTCAATATGCTTTGAAAATTCGCGAATCAGATAGCTACCCGGAATCCAGGTCGGTAGAGAAAGGACTTGAGTTGGATCAGCTAAAAAGCGAAGTGTCACGTGAATAAGATGCTGACGATAATCGTCAAATTCGATTTGATAATGCAACATAATGGGCAATATAAAATATAAAAAAGTTAACTTAACAATTAGCTTAGCATTTTTTGTCCGGCAATGCTGAACTGTCGCAATTGTCTGCAATTCCGACTAGCCATTCTTAAAAAAAAGGCATAGCATTCCTCATATTTTTTGCATTTCTACCACCAATGGATTGGTAAATAAGGAAGATCATTGAAAGCTGTCATCTATCTCCTCGCATCCTTAAGTTTATTGTGTTCCACGATAGTCAATGCTGCATTACTCAACCTTGTTCCTGAAAGCGTTGAAGCCCAGGCATGGACCATTCTTGATACCCAATCAGGTCAAGTCATTGCAGAGCACAATAGCCATGAGCAACGTGCACCGGCATCCATGACCAAAATGATGGTTGCGTATATTGCATTGAAAGAAATTGAAGCCGGTCATTTAAAAAAGGATGAAATCATCACGGCGACACCAGTGGTAAAAATGGTGCAGTGGGATGAGTCGCAAATGTATCTTAAACAAGGTGATCAGATTACTGTAGATCAGCTTCTGGCAGGTTTGATCGTGATGTCAGCCAATGATGCGGCAGTGACCTTGGCAGAACGTATTTCAGGTACTGTACCAGCTTTCATCCAACGCATGAATAAAGAAGCCAAAGCCTTAGGAATGAAGGATACGCATTTTGCCAATGCACCAGGCGTGACCATGCCGGACCATTACTCATCTGCTCATGACATGGCCCTGCTGGGTCAAGCACTGACCGTTCAGACGCCTGAATATCTGCATTATTCAGTCATGCCAAGTTTCAGCTATAACCAGCGTTTTCACCGCGCAACCAATCTGGCACTCAAGTTTGACCCAAGTGTGGATGGTTTAAAAACAGGTTTCACTAAAGCGGCAGGTTATAACCTGGCTTTGACTGCACACCGCCCTACTGGTAATCCTGCACTACCTGAACGTCGCCTGATTGTGGTGGTGATGGGTACAAAAAATGCATTAAAACGTGCAGAAGTTGCCCACACCCTGATGGATATGGCCTATACCTATACCCGTAATGAGGTCGCGATTAAAGACAAGCAGCTGATTGCTGAATTGCCGGTGGTGAAATCTACTTTAAAAATGTTTAAACTGGAAACCAGCAAACCGCAAATTGTGACGACGTCTTTATATGATCAGCCTTATGCGATTGATCTGCAAACTTATGATACGGTCAATCAGCGTGTTATGCTGAATACAGGCAATGGTACGATTCAAGCCATTGAGCCCTTACAAGAAACCAAGACCCACTTAAATGTTGAAATCACGGAAAAATACCTGACTGCTCCTTTAGCCAAAGTTATGCAACTGGCCACCGTGCAGGTTTATCAAAATAACCAGTTGATCCGCACCATTGCCATTGAAAATGATGTGCAAATTGAAGAAGCCAATTTTTTCCAGAAAATTGCCCTCTGGTTTAAACAGCTTTTTAGTTTTTTCTCAAGCGATGACATTCGGGTCAAAATTTATCCTCTACGCTAAAGGATGAATAGTTTTGACTTGAGTCAGATGACAGAACAATCTTATTCATAAAATAATCATTTGGATAAAAGTAATAAAAAGAAGATGGTAAGTATATATCATCTTCTTTTTACTGACCAATAATGACTGCTAAATGCCTGACAGCTCAAATTCAACTTTCCTCCCTGTCCCCGTATAGTATGCTCAAATTTCCCACTCAAAGTCTTGTCGTGTTGTTAAACCATTATCAAACTACTGGCGTATGACTGGACAAATCAAGAGCTCTGGATTTTGTCACAAGAAAAACAGCTAAAAAGATTAAAATTTCATTGAAATTAAAAAAACCATCCCCACTATTAAAAAAACACCATAAGAGTGGGAAAAATGCAGATTTTTGCTAAATCTAGTCTACAAAACCTACTTTTCACTTTATGATGTACCCTTAAAAAATTGAATGGATCAATAACATGACTGCTATTGCAAATGACCTCGTGGTTTCTTTCCACTACACGTTGACTAACGCAGAGGGCGAAACTCTCGACCAATCACAAGGTGAACCACTTGCATATTTGCACGGTGCGGGCAACATCATCCCTGGTTTAGAAAACGCTTTAGAAGGCAAAACTGTTGGTGAAAAATTCACTGTAAACGTTCCTGCTGCTGAAGGTTATGGTGAATACAACCCTGACCTCGTACAAGAAGTTCCAGCTCAAATGTTCCAAGGTGTAGACAACATCCAACCTGGTATGCAATTCCAAGCTCAAACTGATGATGGCGTTCAAATCGTGACTGTTAAAGCAGTTGAAGGCGACAACGTTGTTGTAGATGCTAACTTCCCACTTGCTGGCCAAGATTTAACTTTCGAAGTTGAAATCGTTGAAATTCGTGCAGCTTCTGCTGAAGAATTAGAACACGGTCACGTACACGGTGCTGGTGGTCATCACCACTAAGATCGCCCGCGATCATAAAAGGCAAAGTTTTGACTTTGCCTTTTTTATTGCCTTGAATTTTTTATCCCATTCAATTATCCGCAATCATTTCAGTGAGCAGGGCAATTTTTCAGCCATCTCTTTAGAACTGGCTAAGCTGTTTTAGGCGCTGCATATCGATAATCCTGATCTGGCTATAATTCCACTCTACAATGCGTTGCTGGATAAAATATTGTAGTTGCTTGTTTAAGGTTTGCCGGGACACATGCAGTAATTCGGCAAATTCCTGCTGGCTCATTTTAAATTGAATGGTTGATTTTTCCTGACCTACTGGTCTTGCCTGTTGACCCAAGGTTATTAAATGACGTGCAATTTTTTGCGTCATATTCGCAGTTTGCAGATAACGGTTTTTCTCCATCAAACCATACATCCGTTCACTCAGTAATTGAATGATCTGCCACATGGCTTGCGGCTGCTGTTGTAATTGTTCCAGAAAAACCTGACCTGAAATTACAGCCACTTCAACTACTTCTACTGCATAAAAATCAAAATTCAGCGGTTTTTTCTGTAAAAATGGCACCAGATTAAATACCGAATACATTTTCACATAATCACTGACTTTAAACTCGCCATCACTGAGCAGCCAGCCAATCTGCATCCGTCCGGACAACAGTACATAGATATCGTTCATTTTTTGCTGATAATGCAAGATCTGTTGCTGTGGTAAAAAACGCAGATATTTCACATGCTGCAATAAGGTTTGATGGGATTGTGCATTGAATGCAGAAAACACTGCATCCTGCCCAAAAATCTGCTGTAATTTTTCTGCGCGACTGAGCATATGAAATTTATGATCTCATTCAAAATAAAAAACCTAATATATAAATACTAGGTTTTTTATATGCTTAAACCAACCAACTTTTAGCGCTATGTATATCTCGAATTCAGATCACTACGAGTCCATACAGCCTAAATCAATACATCTAACCATTAAGATGCTTTTTCTAAAATTTGACCATTTTCAAAGGTAAAATTGGAAATGTCCTGTTTAACCACTTTCTTCAGGTTCACACTTGGGCGACCATCTACACCAACTGGAATATCCCCTTCAATGGTAACACGACGCACAACACGCAGCTCATCCCCATAATCATTAATCGCACGGTGCTGTGTGGCACGGTTATCCCAGATGGCAACATCACCTACACTCCAGCGCCAACGCACAATGTTTTCTAAATTCACGGCGTAATCCTGGAATAAATCAAACAGGCGGCGTGAATCCTGGCTGTTATAACCTACAAAGCGTTTAAAGAAGTGACCCAATAACAGGGTCTTTTCCCCACTTTCAGGATGCACGCGCACCAATGGATGCTCTGTTTCATATTCGGTTGAATTGAATAGCGCACGATATTTTTCTGCATCAATACGCGGGCTTGTGGTTACTTTAGAAGCATAGTCATAGTCGTTGCTATGTACTGCCCGTAAACTGTCTGCCAAAACTTTCAGTTCTTCTGGCAGATCGTTATAAGCTGCTGTGGTATTTGCCCAAACCGTATCACCCCCTGCTGTAGGCGCAACTATACTGCGTAAAATGGAAGCCTTTGGATAATCTTCAATAAAGCTGATGTCGGTATGCCAGGTATCTGCCCGCCCACCACGTGAATCCAGCTCAAGCACATGTGCTGTTCCACTTTTGACCGGAACGGTTGGATGATTCAAGGGCTTGCCCAATAAAGCGGCAAAGCCTTCCTGTTCATCATCAGTTAAATGCTGTTGGTTTTTAAAGAAAATAGCTTTGTACTTGATTAGAGCATGGTTAATTTCATGGACCGTGTCTTGATCTAGAGTTGAAGACAATTTAACCCCTTCAATTTCAGCACCAATACACCCGGTAATCGGTTTTACCTGAATATGTTGATATTGATAGTTCGGATCATAGGGTTTGGTTTGATTTTGGCTCATGGCGATTCCTTATATTTCAATTTTTATTGCAACGTTATGTTGTTGAAATACAGTCTGCCCTGAATAGGCCATAAACACTGTCAAAGCGTTGACAGTGATCAGCATAATACCTGCTGAAGTTTTGAACTTTCCTGATTTAGAATTTTGAGATTAGATTTCTCAACCCTAAAATTATTCAGACAATTAAAAAATACAAGCTATTAAAAAACATAAAAATGTCAAATTTTTAAAGCGATTTATTGATGATCAAGTCAAAACATTAAGAAAATAATCTGGAGAATAACATGCACCAGAGCTTTGTCGTTTCAGCATTGATGATGTGTTGTCTCGATAAAATCATTAAGCCTTAATTATTTTTATCTGTACATCAAAATAGCCCCTAAATCGGGGGCTATTTATTTTAAAAAATTATAGATAATTGCCTTCACGTTCTGGCTGATACAACACTTTTTCAATTTTCACTTTCATTAAATGACCATCTGGCTGCGGCCATTCAATTTCCTGACCCTCAGCCAATCCTAAAATTGCTGCACCGATTGGTGCAAGTACATTCACCTGTCCTTTCTCACCCAGAAAATCATGTGGGTAAACCAGGGTTATCGTAGTTGGTTCATTCGCAGGGGCAATGGTAATTGATACCCGTGCATTCATTGTCACCACATTTGCCGGCATATCCTGCGGGGCAACTACTTGAGCACGTGCAAGCTCATCTTCCAGATGCTGCATGGTTGGCGTCAGTTTAGACTGATGCTCAAGCATCGTTTCTAAACGTTCCAGATCTTGTTGTGAAATAATAATAGTGGGTTTAGCCATTTATCTGATTCCTTTGGACGAACAATGTCATTACAGCAACAGCAAAATATTTATAGCTTTTATAGGGGGATTTATTCTGTTATAGCAGAAATACCAGCTTTGAAAAATATGACTTTTAATATATATAAAAAAAGCCCCCTTGAGGGGGCTTTTCTCAAGTCAGAACTTATTTTGCGTAAACAGGGAATTTAGCGCATACAGTTTCAACTTTCGCTTTTACAGCGTTAATTACAGCTTCGTCGCCTTTGCTGTCCAGGATGTCTGCGATCCAGCCAGCAAGTTCACGTACTTCAGTTTCACCGAAACCACGAGTTGTAACAGCTGGGGTACCGATACGGATACCAGAAGTCACGAATGGAGAACGCGGGTCGTTAGGTACAGAGTTTTTGTTCACAGTGATGTGAGCAGCACCTAACCAAGCGTCAGCGTCTTTACCAGTGATGTCTTGCTTGATTAAAGACAACAAGAACAAGTGGTTTTTAGTACCGCCAGAAACTACGTCATAACCACGAGCGATTAATACTTCAGCCATTGCTTGAGCGTTCTTAACCACTTGTTGTTGGTAAGTTTTGTATTCAGGAGCCATTGCTTCTTTAAAGCAGATTGCTTTCGCTGCAACAGCGTGAACAAGTGGACCACCCTGGTTACCCGGGAATACAGCTGACTGTAATTTTTTCTCGATTTCTTCGTTTGCTTTAGCAAGGATTAAACCTGAACGCGGACCACGAAGTGTTTTATGCGTAGTCGTAGTCGTTACGTCAGCAATTTGCACTGGGCTTGGGTAAACACCAGCAGCAACCAGACCAGCTACGTGAGCCATGTCTACAAAAAGGTAAGCGCCAACTTTGTCCGCGATATCACGGAAACGCTGCCAGTCTACAACTTGGCTATAAGCAGAGAAACCAGCCACGATCATGCGTGGTTTGTGTTCTACAGCTAAACGTTCAACTTCTTCGTAATCGATTTCGCCAGTTTCCGGGTTTAAACCGTATTGAACTGCATTATAAGTTTTACCAGAGAAGCTTACTTTTGCACCGTGAGTCAAGTGACCACCGTGAGCAAGACTCATACCCAAAACTGTGTCGCCCGGGTTAAGAAGAGCTAAGTAAACAGCTGAGTTTGCTTGAGAACCAGCATGCGGTTGAACGTTAGCATAATCAGCACCAAAAAGTTCTTTAGCACGGTCAATTGCCAATTGTTCAATAACGTCTACATATTCACAACCGCCATAATAGCGTTTGCCTGGGTAGCCTTCTGCATATTTGTTAGTGAGTTTTGATCCTTGCGCTTCCATTACTGCTGGTGAGCAATAGTTTTCAGAAGCAATCAACTCGATGTGCGCTTCTTGGCGAGCATCTTCATTAGCGATTGCCTGAGCGATTTCTGGATCAAATTCGGCAATAGAGATATTGGCAAACATTAGCGAGGTCCTATTAAATTAGGGCTTTTAAGCCGTGCTAAGATTGGCGCGTATTGTAGCATGAAGTTTATAAATGTTGAGAATGAACTTTACTCAGTTTTAAATAAAAAAATGCTCATGATTAAAAAACATGAGCATATATAGTCAAAACAAATTACTGAATTGGCATCAGAGATTTTACATCTGCAATAATATTAGGAATATTTAAAGCATAGACCGTTCCATGATCCCATTTCGTTGCAGCTGATTCATCGGTCAAATAACGGATATTGGTGTTTTGTTGTATCGCTGAAGAATAAAGTACGTCAGTCACTTGTTTCGGAACGGTAGGGTCCAATGATCCCTGATAAATAATCACTGGCGTGGAGACTTTAACCTGAAGGGGCTGCGAATCTTTTTCCAAAAAGGTTTTAACTACAGGAATACCCATAAAATTCATTTGAGTACGCGGGTAATTATTTATATTGACTGAACCCTCTGTTGCCACGTAATCATCCATCCCTTTAACAAATTCCTGCTCTAACAGATCATAGCAATCAACTTCTGCATTTTTCGCAATATTATCCGTAGGAGACTTAAAAACCTGACTATATTGCAAATCAGGATGAGGATTACGCAGTCCTGCTGTAATTAATGCAGTAAATGCATCCAAAGATGACAACGTTTTAATTTTTTTATTCAGGTCGGTTTCTTTTCCCGCAGCACTTTCCCCTGCTGTCAAAATAAGCGCAAGGTTAGAAGCTGGAGCGAGGGCCACTGTTCCTTTATAGACCAAGTTAGAGGCGCGTGAAGCATATTGGGCCGCACCTAAGGCAGCTTGTCCACCTTGTGAATGTCCTACTGCCATCCATTGGTTGGATGCTTTTGTCCCCAAATAATGGCGCGCAGCGACAACCGCATCCGTAATAGAATAGGCCTCGCTTTTTACATTCAAGAAAGGATGGAGCTCATTACCATTTGGTTCTCCCAAACCTTCATAATCAGGAGCAACCACCACATAACCTGCAGTTAAAAGTTGAGCAATCATTGCTTGAATATAGATATTCAATGCATTTCGACTCGGTGCACATTGATCTGCCACACCCGTTGTACCATGCGCCCAAACCACAATTGGCCAACCTTTTGCAGGCACAGCCGTTTTCGGTGTAAAGACCAATGCAGTTGCCTGAACTTGTTTAGCATTAACCCCCAACATTTTATAAGTCATCACTACGCTTTCACCCGCCACGCTAGTCATATTTGTTTTGTTATAAACTGTGGGGGTAGAAACGACCGGGTTCTGAATATCATTGACCGGAATTCCATTATTTGGACTGTTGAAGACCGAATCACCATTTCCACTTCCACACGCTGTTAAAAGGATGACCGAACTACTGATAAACACCGTTAATAATGTTTTTTTCATTTTTGCATTTCCTTATATCTTTTTATTTTGATGATTTAAGTAATCATGAATACAAACTATTACCTTTATTTAATATTTGAACAATGCGATTTAACATCAAATAAAAAATTTAAAAAGAGACTGAATTCTTATTAATACAAATCAATGATTTTTATAAATTTTATTTTTTTACTTTTACAAATATCAAACACTATTAATTTAACAAAATATGTCTGCTTTTATTTGTCTGATTCCAGGCTTGCGTGGAGTTAGGCTATAGAAGTATTAAAAAAATCGTGAGCAAAGTGGTCTCTTCTTATGCGGCACCGATAACTAATCAACAAAACTGACCTATAAAAGCCGTCATCTAAGCGATAGCGTACAGATTAGTGAATTCATTAAACAGAAACCCAAAGGTATGCTTACGATTTCTCAAATAAACATTGATCAACATGACTGGCTATCCTGATATCCATCTCAAGCCTGTATTTCGAGTGATGCTTTCGAAGCAGTGTATTTAACCAGCAGTCCAGTACAAAAATCAGCATGAACAGGGAAAAGAGCCTATTTTCAGTTTGTATCGGTATCTTTGAAAATGGTAAATTGACTCAAACAATCGCAACAGTTATGGATCTGTCATGCAAGCAATTATTCTCGATACCGAAACCCATACTTTAAATGGACAGCCGATTGAGATTGCTTATGCACCGATCCAAATTCATGACAGCAAACTTTCCTTAGACAAGAGCAAAATTTTCGACCAGCTTTATAGTGTCGATGAACCGATTTCGTATGCAGCCATGGCAGTGCATCATATTCTGGAATCCGAGCTGGTGGGTCAGCCTCACTACACGACTTTCAGCCTTCCACAGGAAACCACGTACATTATTGGTCACAATATTGATTATGATATTCGTGCCATCGAGAAATGCGGTGTAGATACCAGCAATATAAAAGCCATTTGTACCCTTGCCCTGGCACGTTTAGTCTGGCCGGATGCTGAAGCGCACAATATTTCTGCCCTTATTTATATGATCAGCAAAGGCAGTGAAAAAGCCCGTGAAATGATTAAAAAAGCACATCGTGCCGATATGGATATTATCTTAACCGCCAATATTTTAATGCATGAAATCCATCATTTAAACATTCAAAATATTGAAGAGCTTTATCTGGCATCGGAAGACGCGCGTATTCCTCGAACCATTAATTTTGGCAAGCACCGAGGCACAGCAATAGCAGATTTACCTGCAGACTATATGCAATGGCTGCTTCGTCAGGAAGATCTGGACCCTTATTTGCGCAAGGCTCTAGAGAAAACCAGTATTGTTACACTGTAATATAATGATTTGTAATATTATTTAATATTCCTGTCATGATTGCCCCCTACAATCAGCCTTAATTTATTGCAACGTAAATTAAAGCATGACTCAATTTCATAAAACTGATTTAGGCATTGAAAGTTTAAAACAGCGTTCAATGAATCTGAATGCTCGTCAGCGCAGACTGTTACTATTGATTGGCACCGATGATTTTGATCTGCTTTCTGAACAATTCAGGCATCGTATCGCGCCACCCGAATTACTCGAACAGTTGCTGGAAATGGGACTGATCAGCCGTGCGGCTAACCCGTCCATTGAAACACCCCTGACATCCGACAACCTAGATACAGAAATTAAAACCAGCCCTGCGCTGCAAAGCACTCAACTTAAGGATCACTCTGCCGAAGAAATTTTTGTTCCCAGCATTTCCCCATCTTCAATCGCGGAGGAAAAAGCTGAGCAGGCATCCTGTCAAAATGAAGTGCAAACAACGCTAGAAATCCTTGATTTTGAACAGGTCAAGCAATTCATGGCTGAACTGCTGCAACGTCATTGCGGTTTAATGGCAAAACAGCTGATTAGCCGTATTCTGTCTGCTGACGATTTACGCAGTTTAAAACAGTGCCAGATGCAATGGATTACCACCCTACAGGAAAGCCGCATCACTCCACAGGAATTAAACCGCTACCTCAATCAGATCAATTTTTCTCTACAGAAGCTTCCAAGCTGATCAAGCTTAAGAGCTTTTTTATGTTTCATTATTTATTTAAGGTCTTAGCTATCTAAAACATATTTATTTTTATACTTATAAAACAATAAGATTTGATTTATTACACAATAACTAGATTAAATAAGAACCTATGGCGTGATTCTAAATACGACCTTAGCTGAATAGTAAAGTATTGCTAAAAACCGCATATATTAACTATTTCAGGGGAATTCATGATGACATCCTTACATTATTTAGAATTTCATCCGGCAGACCATCCCGTATACTTAAAAAAAATAGGTAATTGGGTAATAACATTTTTGAGTCCTAGAGAAGATCTGACCCATATCCAACTTGCGATTACCAGTGTGTTGCCACGCCAGGTCAGTGAAAACCTGCAACCTGTTCGAATCATTATTAATCAAACAGAAATTGAAAATCGCTGGTTAATCCAGCAAATCATCTGTTATAACAGTGCTCAAGGTAAGGATGAATTATTCAGTTGTAGTGATGCGATTGGAATCAAAGTTATTGAAAACCTGATAGAAGAGTTTAATAAATATGACGTTGAACTTAGTTTGATTTAAATATTGCTCCGTAACTCCATGTATTGATTATTTTTAATCATATTTTTATTTTTTTATAAAAACTCACCTTTAATGGTGAGTTTTTATCATATTTTCATTATTCAATAATACGATAAATACTCTTGGAAATACGGCTTTCAAAAAGCAGTTCAATACTTGGACGAATAATTTCACCTTTGACCACGATATGTTCGATCTTTTGAAATAATGAGAGTTTATGCAAAGCTGAATTTTCCGGAATTGTCTGTAATAATGCCTGTACTGCATGAATATTGCTAAATTGGTCTTTAACCTTTATCTCTATTAATTGGCTCATATTATTCCCTGCTCTCTTTATTTAAATAAACTTTTTATAGCATAAATTTTATTTATTCATAATTTAGAGATGTTAGATTTTTTGGCAATGTAATTTTTTATAAACAAATAGATGATATTTCTCTTAAACATGTTATTTAGAAAACGTTTAATTTTTATAATAAATCACCTCGATCAATTTCTTCAATTATCTAAAATAAATTCTAGAATATTGGTTCATTGGAAATTTTTTTTAGCCCTAAAAATAAGAAAGCCCGCATTACTGCGGGCTTTTATGTTGGAAGGCTAGTGCTGATTTTTTGCTTCAACCCGAAGGTTGCAAGCTCAACAAGCTGTCATTGATCCGTCCAACCACTTTGTAGCGTCTCTCGACCTACTGTATTTTTAATATAAAACTCGAAAATGAAATAGGCAACCCTGCTCAACATTTATACACAACAATTCAAAGAAACTATTATTGTATATTTTATAAATGCGTGGATAATAGATGCTGTTTTCATATTAGTTCGTATCTAATAGTTTATCTCTGCTATTTTTAGCTCAATGACAGTAAATACACTCACTGCAACGAATTCTGTACCCAATATTACCTGACAAGCTTTTCCATCTGTTGAAAAAATGCCTGCAGTTTTATCTGCAATACTGATTCTGGGAATCACAATGAGGTCTTGTCCTTTAGAATATTCCGGATATCCAAGCACAATAGTAAAGTCTGTAGAATCAATAAATATAAAATTTCCGGCTTTTCACTTTTAAAATTTCATCTAAATTTCCCCCATATTTCTTAGATTTGATTGGTCAAATTCATACAAAAATGGGTTAAATCATTCCGTATAAAGTACATAGCAATACAGTCTACTATTTTGTGAAATTATAGGACTTACGCACTATTATTTATAGATTCTCTGTGGTAGCAGATGATTTTTATCGAGAATAAAGTCATCAATGAAGTTTTTGATCATTGGTCTAAATAATTTCTTCTGCCAACGATATACATTTTCAAAGATCCGCTCAAACTGGTTCTTTTGTATCTCGACGTAGGCCATCAAGGCTGCAAAAATATGATTCAAAATCAGTTTAGATCGTCTTACTTGAAACTTTTCAATATGACAAACCTGTTTAATCACTCGGTGATATTGCTCTATTTTCCAATGACTTGAATGTAATTCATGAAAACCCTCAAAGGACAATAAATCATCTTGATCTTGATGCACAATATAAAACCTCTGCTGTTCTTTTAACTGAGTCTTAAATAATTGTACAAAGCCAAAATCTTTGAGCCAGACTACTTGACCCTGATGGAAATCTGGCAATAAACGCAGTTGAAACCATTGTCCTTTTTCTGGGGAAACCTTACGGTTACAGTCGATACCAAACATAAATCGAATACCATATTTTCTTATGGTTTTTAGATTTCCAGTCGATGAATACCAA